>DATAGN010000420.1:0-14355 GCA_036263715.1 Ramlibacter sp. | reverse complement strand
TAGGTCGGCGGTGAGCGCGCGCAGCGCCGAACCCCGACGTACCCCGGCGCCGTAGGTCGGCGGTGAGCGCGCGCAGCGCCGAACCCCGACGCTTGCGTGCCAAGCCGCACCCCGACACACTCCCGCCATGCCCCACCGCTTCCAATGCACCTGCGGCAAGCTGCGCGGCGAGATCGCCGAGCCGCGCCGCGCCATGCGCGCCACCTGCTACTGCCGTGACTGCCAGGCCTACGCGCACCTGCTGAAACGGTCCGCTGACGTGCTCGACGACCTCGGCGGCACCGACATCGTCGCCACCCCCGCCAGCAACGTGACGATCACCGCGGGGCGCGAGTCCCTGGCCTGCGTCTCGCTGTCGCCACGTGGCCTGCTGCGCTGGTATGCGGCCTGCTGCGGCACGCCCTTCGCGAACACCGCGCGCGACTGGAAGCTGCCTTACGTGGGTCTGGTGCACACCTGCCTGCGCGCGCCGGATCCCCTGGAGCGGTCGTTCCCGCGATCGGAGATGCGCGTCAACCCCAAGGGCGCCCATGGCGCCGTGCCGCAGGACACCGGCCTGGGCGGCAAGCTGCGGTTCGCGGGCCTGGTGATGCGCCTCACGGGCACGCGCCTGTCGGGGGGCTACAGGAACACGCCGCTGTTCACGCCCGAGGGCCAGCCGGTGGTGGCGCCGCAAGTCGCTGCCAAGGAAGACGTCGAAGCGGCGCGCCTCGCCGCGGCGAAGTAGGCAGGCCGGGGCGCGGGCGAAGCCCTCGCCGCCAGCCTACGCGGACAGCCCTGCCGCGCGCCGCACTTCGACGCGGATCTCCTCCGTCAATTGCGCCTTCAGCTCGGCGAATGCCGGTGTGGTCTTCATCGTGTAGCTGCGCGGGTGCGCCAGCGGCACCGCGATGTCGCACTTGATGCGCCCCGGCCGCGCGCTCATCACCACCACGCGGTTGCCCATGAAGATCGCCTCGTCGATGTCGTGCGTGACGAACAGCACGGTCTTGCGCTCTTCCTCCCAGATCCCGAGCAGCAGTTCCTGCATCAGCTCGCGCGTCTGGTGGTCCAGCGCGCCGAAGGGTTCGTCCATCAGCAGGATGCGGGGATCGTTCGCGAGGGCACGCGCCAGCGCGGTGCGCTGCTGCATGCCGCCGGACAGCTGCTTGGGGAAGTGCTGCTCGAAGCCCTGCAGCCCCACCTTGGCCAGGAAGGGCCGCGCGATGGCGTGCTGGTCCGCGACCGACAGGCCCTTTTCGCGCAGGCCGAAGCACACGTTCTGCAGCACCGTGAGCCAGGGGAAGAGCGTGTAGCTCTGGAACACCATGCCGCGGTCCGCACCGGGCCCGCTGACGACGCGGCCATCGAGCTCGATCGTGCCGCCGGTGGGCGTGTCCAGGCCGGCGACCATGCGCAGCAGCGTGCTCTTGCCGCAGCCCGACGGCCCGAGGATGGTGATGAAGTCGTTCTCCTGCACGTCGAGGTCGGTCGCCTCCAGGGCGACGGTGCCGCCGGCGAAGGTCTTGCCGACGCCCCGGATGCGCAGGGGCAGGAGGTCCACGTCGTCGCGTTTCATCGGAGTTGGGCCCACGGGAAGAGTTTCCGGTTGCCGGCCTTGAACGCGAGGTCGGTCACCAGCCCGATGAGGCCGATGACGATGATGCCGAAGATGATCTGGTCGGTGGCCAGCAGCGCCTGGCTGTCGGTGATCATGTGGCCGATGCCGCTGGAGGCGCCGATCAGTTCGGCCACGATCACGTAGGTCCAGGCCCAGCCGAGCACCATGCGCAGGGTCTCGGCGATCTCCGGCGCGCTGGAAGGCAGCAGCACCCGCACCACGATGCCGCGGTCGAGCGCGCCCAGCGTGTACGCCGCCTCGACGAGGTCACGCCGCGTGTTGCCCACGCTCACCGCGATCATCAGCACCAGCTGGAAGAAGGAACCGATGAAGATCACGGCGAGCTTCTGCGCCTCGCCGATGCCGGCCCACAGGATCAGCAGCGGGATGAAGGCCGACGCCGGCAGGTAGCGCGCGAAGCTCACGAAGGGCTCGAAGAAGGCCTCGATGGGCTTGTACGCCCCCATCAGCACGCCCAGGGGCACCGCGAGGACGGCGGCGATGAGGAAGCCGCCGACGACGCGCCACACCGTCATGCCGATGTCCTTCAGGAAGCCGTGCTCCGCCAGCAGCGTATAGCCCGAACGCACCATCGTCAGCGGGTCCGCCAGGAAGGTCTTGGAGACGAAGCCGCCGAAGGTGGCTGCCGCCCAGGCGAGGAAGAACAGGATGAAGAACGCGATGCCCAGGGCGACGCGGGCGGAGGGGGCGACGGGGGTGAGGGGTTTCATGACGTGCCGTCATTCCCGCGGAGGCGGAAATCCAGGGCTTCCGATTCAGGGCGCCCTGGATCCCCGCCTGCGCGGGGTGACAGTTATCGGATGAACCGGGTGTCCGCCAGCTTCGACAGGTCCGGGATCTGCCGGATGATCCCCGCCTCCAGCAGCAGGTCCGCCGCTTCCTTGCTGAAGGCCGCGTGCTCGCCCGCGAAGAACTTCAGGTTGGCCTCGCGGTCCTGCCAGCGCAGGAACTTCTGGCTCGCCTCGAACTGCTCGGCGCTCTGCTTCACGTCTGCGCCCATGATGGCGAAGCTTTTCTGCGGCTCGCGGCGGATCATCTCCACGGCCTCGAAGTAGCCGTCGGCCAGCGCCTTGGCCGCCCGCGGGTTGTCGGCCAGGAACCTGGGCGTGCAGCCGAAGGTGTCCATCACCATCGGGTAGTCCAGCGTGGTGGCGATGATCTTGCCGGCCTCGGGCTTGGCGCGCACCGCCGAGAGGTAGGGCTCGTACGTCATCGCGGCATCGAGGTCCGCGGTGCCCGCGATCATGGCGTTGGCCGCGGCCTGCGGTTCCAGGTTGACGATCCGCACGTCCTTGGGCGTCAGGCCGTTCTTCTTCAGCATCCACGCGAGGGTGAAGTACGGCGCGGTGCCCGGCGCACTGGCGGCGACCGTCTTGCCCTTGAGGTCCGCGATCTTCGCGATGTTGCCCTTGACCACCATGCCGTCGGCGCCGAAGGACTTGTCCAGCTGGAAGATCTGCGTGGTGGCCACGCCGTTGGCGTTCCACACGATCCAGGTCTCGACGGTGGTGGCCGCGCACTGCACGTCGCCCGAAGCGATGGCCAGGTGGCGGTCCTTCTGGGGGATCTTCTTGATGCTCACGTCCAGGCCGTGCTTCTTGAAGATGCCGGCTTCCTTGGCCAGCGTGAGCGGCGCGAAGCCGGTCCAGCCGGATATGCCGATGGCGACCTTGGTTTCCTGCGCCTGCGCGGAGAAGGCCAGCGCGGCGGCGAGCGAGACGGCGAGAAGCTTCAACATGGGGAACCTCCGTTGTGGAAAACCAATGTATGCAGGCGGCGTGCCAGGGGCATCGGTGAATGCCATGAGGCTCATGCCAGGCGCAGGCGCGCCAGTTCGGGAATCTCCTGCTCGATGCAGTGCCCGATGTCGCCGGCGGAAACCAGGTGGCACACCGCCTCCATGTCGCGCGCGAGACTGCGGTCGGCCATCATGGCCGGCGACACGCTGCGCACCAGGCGCAGCACCGCCTCGAGCGCGGGCGCGCTTTTCAGGGGCCGCAGGAATTCGATGCCCTGCGCCGCGGCCAGCAGTTCGATGGCCACGATGTGCGAGGTGTTCGCCAGCATCGGCTGCAGGCGGCGCGCGGCGAAGGTCGCCATGCTGACGTGGTCCTCCTGGTTGGCGGAGGTCGGCAGGCTGTCGACGCTGGCCGGGTGCGCCATCGACTTGTTCTCCGACGCCAGGGCCGCGGCGGTGACGTGCACGATCATGAAGCCGGAGTTCAGGCCGGGCTCGGGCGTCAGGAAGGGCGGCAGGCGCGACACCACGGTGTCCACCAGCATGGCGACGCGGCGCTCCGCGATGGCCCCGATCTCGGCGATGACCACCGCCAGCGCATCGGCGACCAGCGCCACGGGCTCGGCGTGGAAGTTGCCGCCGGAGAGCATCTCGCCGTCGCCGGCGAACACCAGCGGGTTGTCGGTGACGGCGTTGGCCTCGCGCACCAGCACCTGCGCGGCGTAGCGCATCTGGTCCAGGCAGGCGCCCATCACCTGTGGCTGGCAGCGCAGGCAGTACGGGTCCTGCACGCGGTCGTCCTCTTCCAGGTGCGAGCGGCGGATCTCGCTGCCGACCGACAGCGCCCGGTAGGCCGCCGCGCATTCGATCTGGCCGGGCTGGCCGCGCACAGCATGGATGCGCGGATCGAAAGGCGCGTCGCTTCCGCGCGCCGCATCCAGCGTGATGGCGCCGGTGATGACGGCGGCTTCGAACAGCTTGTCCGCCCCCAGCAGCGCGTCCAGCGCGAGCGCGGTCGACACCTGGGTGCCGTTGATCAGCGCCAGGCCTTCCTTGGGTCCGAGCTGCACCGGGCGCAGGCCGGCGCGTTCCAGCGCGTGGCTGCCCGGCATGCGAAGGCCCTCGAAGAACGCTTCGCCTTCGCCGATGAGGGGCAGGCACAGGTGCGCCAGCGGCGCGAGGTCGCCCGACGCGCCCACCGAGCCCTTGGCAGGGATCACCGGGACGACGCCGCGGTTGTGCATCGCGAGCAGGCCGTCCACCACTTCCTCGCGCACGCCCGAGTGGCCGCGTGCCAGGCTCGCTGCCTTGAGCAGCAGGATCATCCGCACGACGCGCTCGCACAGCGGCTCACCCACGCCCACCGCATGCGAGCGCAGCAATTTCAGCTGCAGCAATGCGAGGTCGTCACGGGCAATGCGTTGGGTCGCCAGCTTGCCGAAGCCGGTGTTGACGCCGTAGACCGGCGCATCGCCTTCGGTGGCGCGCCGCACGAGGTCGGCGCTCGCGCGGATCGCGGCGCGGCAGGAGGGGTCCAGCGTGACCTGCGGGATGTCCGAGGATTCCCAAAGGCCACGCAATTGCGGGAGGGTGAGTTCGCCGGGCGTGACGACGTGCGAAGGGCCCATCAGCCCACCATCGGCAGCTTCAGGCCCTGCTCCCGCGCGCACGCGATCGCCGTCTCGTAGCCCGCATCCGCATGCCGCATGACGCCGGTGGCCGGATCGTTCCACAGCACGCGCTGGATCTTCTCCGCGGCCTCCGCCGTGCCGTCGCACACGATCACCACGCCGGCATGCTGCGAGTAGCCCATGCCGACGCCGCCGCCATGGTGGAAGCTCACCCAGGTCGCACCGCTGGCCGTATTGAGCAAGGCGTTGAGCAGCGGCCAATCGCTTACCGCATCGCTGCCGTCCTGCATGGCCTCGGTCTCGCGGTTGGGCGAGGCGACCGAGCCGCTGTCCAGGTGGTCGCGGCCGATCACGATCGGCGCCTTGAGCTCGCCGCTTGCGACCATCTCGTTGAACGCGAGTCCCGCCAGGTGCCGCTCGCCCAGCCCGATCCAGCAGATGCGCGCCGGCAGCCCCTGGAAGGCGATGCGGTCGCCCGCCATGTCCAGCCAGCGGTGCAGGTGCTTGTTCTCCGGGAACAGCTCCTTCATCTTCGCGTCGGTCTTGCGGATGTCCTCGGGGTCGCCGGACAGCGCCACCCAGCGGAAGGGCCCCACGCCGCGGCAGAAGAGCGGCCGGATGTATGCCGGCACGAAACCCGGATAGGCGAACGCGTCGGCGACGCCGAAGTCCTGCGCCACCTGCCGCAGGTTGTTGCCGTAATCCACCGTGGGGATGCCCATGCGGTGGAACTCCAGCAGAGCGCGCACGTGCACGGCGCAGGACTCGCCGGCCGCCTGCTTCAGGCGGGCATGCTGCGCCGGATCCTTCTGCGCGGCCTGCCATTGCTCCACGCTCCAGCCGATCGGCAGGTAGCCATTGATGATGTCGTGCGCCGAGGTCTGGTCGGTCACGATGTCCGGCTTCATGCCGCCTTGCGCCGCGCGCCGCGCGAGCTCGGGGACGATCTCCGCGGCGTTGCCGCACAGGCCGATGGACACGGCTTCCCTGCGGCCGGTGTGCTCGCGCAGCAGGGCCAGCGCCTCGTCGAGGTCGCGCGCCTGCTTGTCCAGGTACTTCGTGCGCAGCCGGAAATCGATGCGCGACAGCTGGCACTCGATGTTCAGCGAACAGGCGCCGGCGAAAGAAGCCGCCAGCGGCTGCGCGCCGCCCATGCCGCCCAGGCCCGCCGTCAACACCCAGCGGCCGGCCAGGTCGCCGCCGAAATGCTGGCGGCCCGCCTCGGCGAAGGTCTCGTAGGTGCCCTGCACGATGCCCTGGGTGCCGATGTAGATCCAGCTGCCGGCCGTCATCTGGCCGTACATCATCAGGCCCTTGCGGTCGAGCTCGTTGAAGTGCTCCCAGGTCGCCCACCTGGGCACCAGGTTGGAGTTGGCGAGCAACACCCGCGGTGCGCCGGCATGGGTGCGGAACACGCCGACCGGCTTGCCCGACTGGACCAGCAGCGTTTCATCCGGCTGCAGCTTGCGCAGGCAGGCAAGGATCGCCTCGAAGGCCGGCCAGCTGCGCGCCGCCTTGCCGATGCCGCCGTAGACCACCAGCTCGTCGGGCTTTTCGGCGACATCGGGATCCAGGTTGTTCTGGATCATGCGGAAGGCCGCCTCGATCTGCCAGTTGGCACAGCTCAGCTGCGCACCGCGCGGGGCCCGCACTTCGCGCGGTGCGGCGGAGAGGAAGGACGCTTGCGACAGGTCGGACATGGGGCGCTCCAGGATGTGGCCTGCTTGTCTATACAAGCTGCGACGGCGGCAGGATAGTTGTCTATACAAGCCGTGTCAACGGGGGTATGCTTCGCGGCGCACATGGCCAAGGATCAAGTCGAGCGCACGGCGGAGCGGCCTGCCTACGAGCAGGTCAAGGGCTGGATCCGCCAGCACATCGCCAGCGGCGCCTGGAAGCCTGGCGACGCCGTGCCCAGCGAGGCGGCGCTCATGGACCGCTTCGCCATCAGCCGCATGACGGCGCACCGCGCGCTGCGCGAGCTCGCCACGGAAGGGCTGGTGACGCGGGTGCAGGGTTCGGGCACGCGCGTCGCGCAGCTGCATCGCATCTCCTCGCAGCTGGTCATCCGCGACATCCACGAGGAAGTCGCCGAGCGCGGCCACGTGCACAACACGCGGCTGCTCAAGGTCGGGGAAGAAAAGGCCCGGCCGGAAGTCGCCGAGTCGCTCGGCCTCAAGCGCGGCGGGCGCGTGTTCCACACCGTCATGGTCCACCTGGAGAACGGCGTGCCCATCCAGTACGAGGACCGGTACGTGAACCCCAAGGCCGCGCCCGACTACCTGCGCACCGATTTCCTGCAGGTCTCGCCCACGCTGCACCTGCTGCAGCACGCCCCGCTGACCGAAGCCACCTTCAGCATCGAGGCATGCCTGCCCACGAGCGACGAGGCCAAGGCGCTGGAGATCCGCAGCAGCGACCCGTGCCTGGCGATGCTGCGCCGCACGGTCAGCGGCGCCAACGTGGCCAGTGTCGCCCGGCAACTGTACCCCGGCACGCGCTACAGCTTCAGCGGGCGGTTCCAGGCATGACGTGGCAACTGGTCGCGCTGGAGCAGGTGGCGCCGCAGCCCTGGCGCAACGCCAGCGGCCTCACCCGGGAACTGCTCGCCTGGCCCACCCCTGCGGACTGGCGCGTGCGCCTGTCGGTGGCCGACGTCCGATCGTCCGGCCCCTTCTCCCGGTTCGAAGGCATCGAGCGCTGGTTCGCGGTGCTCGATGGCGATGGCGTGGTGCTGCGCTTCGCGCGCCACGAATACCACCTCACCACCGAGAGCGACGCCTTCCGCTTCGACGGCGGGCTCGATGTCTCCTGCGAGCTGGTGCGCGGCCCCACGCGCGACTTCAACCTGATGGCCACGCCGGGCCTCGCCCGCATGCAGCGCGTGCGCGGCCGGTCGCCTTTCCAGGTGAAGGCCCAGGCGCTGGTGGCCGTCTACACGGACGAAGCCTCCGCCGCGGTCACTTGCGCGGGCGAGACGCTGTCACTGCCGCCCTACCACCTGGCCTGGCGACTCGCCCCCGCGGGCACGCAGGTCGACCTGCGCGGCGACGATGCACTCTGGCTGGAGGCCTTCACATGACGGTGCAGGTGTGGACGCATGCGCGCATCGCGACCATGGCCGAGGGGACAAGCACCCCCTACGGCCTGCTGGAAGACGGCGCACTGGCGGTGGAGGATGGCCGCATCGCCTGGGTCGGGCCGCGGGACGAACTGCCCGCGCAGCTCGCGCGGGGCAGCGAGGAGCGCGACGCGGAGGGCGCCCTGGTCACGCCCGGCCTGATCGACTGCCACACGCACCTGGTGTACGGCGGCGACCGCGCCGGCGAGTTCGAAGCGCGCCTGGAGGGCGCGAGCTACGAGGACATCGCGCGCCGCGGCGGCGGCATCGTCTCCACCGTGCGCGCGACCCGCGAGGCGGACGAGGCGACGCTGCTCGCCCAGTCACGGCGCCGCCTGCGCGCCCTGCTCGCCGAAGGCGTGACCACCATCGAGATCAAGTCCGGCTACGGCCTGTCGCTGGATGCCGAGGCGAAATGCCTGCGGGTGGCGCGCCAGCTCGGACAGTCGGAAAACGTCCACGTGCGCACCACCTTCCTCGGCGCCCATGCGCTGCCGCCCGAATTCAAGGGGCAGCCGGACGCGTATGTCGACGAAGTCTGCCGCATGCTGCCGCAGCTGCACGCGCAGCGGCTGGTCGACGCCGTGGATGCCTTCTGCGAGACCATCGGCTTCACCCGCGAGCAGACACGCCGCGTGTTCGCCACCGCGCGCGAACTGGGCCTGCCGGTGAAGCTGCACGCCGAGCAACTGAGCGACAGCGAGGGCGCGGAACTGGCGGCCTCCTTTTCCGCCCTCAGCTGCGACCACCTGGAGTGGCTCAGTGACAAGGGAGCCCGGGCGATGGCGCAGGCCGGCAGCGTCGCCGTGCTGCTGCCGGGCGCTTTCTACTTCCTGCGCGAAACGCGCCTGCCGCCCGTTGCGCTGCTGCGCGAGCACGGCGTGCCGATCGCCGTGTCGACCGACTGCAATCCGGGCAGCTCGCCTTGCACCTCGCTGCTGCTGATGCTGAACATGGCCTGCACCTTGTTCCGGCTGACGCCGGAGGAAGCCCTGGCCGGCGTGACGCGCAACGCCGCGCGGGCGCTGGGCCTGTCCGACCGCGGCGTGCTCGCGGCGGGGCAGCGGGCGGACTTCGTGCTGTGGGACGTGGCGAGCCCGGCGGAACTCTCGTATGCGTTCGGCCTGAACCCCTGCCGGGCGACGATCGTCCAAGGACTGAAGCGATGACCTTCCAGTTGCGCCGCGGGCGCGCGCCGCTGCTCGTGAGCATCCCGCACATGGGCACGGAGATCCCCCGGGAACTGCGGGGCGACTATGTCGAACGCGCCCTGGAGATCGAGGACGCCGACTGGCACCTCGACCGCCTCTATGCCTTCGCGCAGGACCTCGGCGCCAGCGTGCTGCAGCCGAAGTTCGCGCGCTACGTGATCGACCTGAACCGGCCGCCGGACGACGCGCCGATGTACCCGGGCGCGTCCAACACCGAGCTGTGCCCCACGCGCTTTTTCACGGGCGATGCGCTGTACCGGGAAGGGCGTGCGCCCGCACCGCAGGTGCGCCAGCAAAGGCGCGAGGCTTACTGGCAGCCCTACCACGATGCCCTGCGCGCGGAGCTCGATCGCATCCGCGCGGAGCACGGCTACGCGCTGCTTTGGGACGCGCACAGCATCCGTGCCGAAATCCCGTGGCTGTTCGAAGGCCGCCTGCCCGACCTGAACATCGGCACCGCCGACGGCCGCAGCGCCGACGCTTCGATCGCACAGGCCGTCGCGGCCGCCGCCGCACGCCATCGCTTCTCGCACGTGCTCAATGGCCGCTTCAAGGGCGGCTACATCACGCGCCAGTACGGGCGGCCGGCGGAGCACGTGCATGCCGTGCAACTGGAAATGTGCCAGTGCCTCTACATGCGCGAGGCGCCTCCGTGGAACTGGGAGGAAGCCGCGGCGCGCCAGGTGCAGCCGGTGGTGCGCGAGATGGTCGAAGCGGCGCTGGATGCTGCCCGGCGGCTGCATGCCTGAGGCCCGCCGCTGGTACGCGCCGCGCGCCTGGGTGCAAGGCGCTTGGGCCGATGACGTGCTGCTGGCCGCCGATGCGGGCGGCCACTGGTGCGAAGTGCGCACCGGCTGCACGCAGGTCGAGCGACAAGGCTGCCAGCCCCTCGCCGGCCCCGTGCTGCCGGGGCTGGTCAACGCGCACAGCCATGCCTTCCAGCGCGCGATCGCGGGGCTCACTGAGACCAGCGCGCAGGGCCACGACGACTTCTGGAGCTGGCGCGATCGCATGTACGTGGCGGCATTGCGCATCACGCCGCAGCAGATGGAGGCCGTCGCCGCCTTCCTGTACGCCGAGTTGCTGGCGGCCGGCTACACGCAGGTCTGCGACTTCCAGTACCTGCACAACGACGTCGACGGGCAGCCCTATGCCGACCCCGCGGAGATGTCGCAGGCGCTCGTGCGCGCGGCCCGGCGCGTGGGCATCGGCCTCACGCTGCTGCCCACGCTGTACATGCGCTACGGCTTCGGCGCGGCGGGGCTGCGCGAGGACCAGCGGCGCTTCGCTTCCACGCCGGATTCGGTGCTGCGCATTGCGCAGGCGGTGCGCAGCAACGCCGACGCACGGGTCACCGCCGGCGTGGCACTGCACTCGCTGCGCGCGGTCGACGCGGGCGCGCTGCGCGAAGCGACGCAGGCCGCGCAGGGCTGGCCGGTGCACATCCACGTGGCCGAACAGCAGCAGGAGGTGGACGACGCGGTGCGGCACCTGGGCTGCCGCCCGGTCGAATGGCTGCTGCAGAACGTGCCGCTCGATGCCCGTTGGAACCTGGTGCATGCGACGCAGGCAAATGCGGCGGAACTGCGGGCCCTGGCGCCAACGGGCGCCGCGATCGTGCTGTGCCCGACCACCGAAGCGAACCTCGGCGACGGCGTGTTCGACCTGCCCTCCTGGCTGCAGGCGCGAGGCGCGTGGTCCATCGGCTCGGACAGCCATGCCAGCCGCAGCTGGTGCGAGGAACTGCGGCTGCTGGAGGCCTCGCAGCGCCTGGTGCTGCGCCAGCGCAACGTGGCGGCGCGCTCCGCCGGACAGCCGTCGACCGCGGGCGTGCTGTTCGAAGGCGCGCTTCGCGGCGGCAGTGCCGCGGCGGGCCTGCCGCTGGGCGGACTGGCCGTGGGCCAGCGCGCCGACTTCATGGTGGTCGATGAGGATGCGCCGGCGCTCCTGGGCGTGCCGGCCGAACACACGCTCGGTGCGCTGGTGTTTTCCTCGCCGGAGGGCAAGCCCGCGCGGGTGTTCGTCGCAGGGGAGGAATGCCGCACCGGGCTTCCGCGCGAGGAATTCGCACGGGCGATGCGGGAGATCTGGGCCAGCCCTGGATCTCCGCCTTCGCGGGGATGAGGACGGCTACGAAAACACGAAATTCGACTGCGTCAGCTGCTCGGGCTTCACCCCCACCAGCCAGATCGCCGTGTTCGCATCCATCGTGATCACGATGAACGAGTCGTAGTTCGTGGTCGCCGCCTGCACCTGCGCGAAGCTGGTGAGCGTGGTGCCCTGCAGGCGAACGAGGTCCTGCGTGACGTTGAAGCTGTTGACCACGTCCACGCCCGACTGCATGTCGTGCACCACCTGGTCGCTGCCCGCGTCGAGGAACAGGTAGTCCGTGCCGGCGCCGCCCTTGTACGTGTCGTTGCCGCCGCCGCCGATCAGCACGTCGACGCCGGCATCGCCCTGCATCGAATCGGCGAAGGCGCCCATGTAGAAGTAGTCCTGCCCCTCGCCGCCGTAGCCGAAGGCCGGCCCGTTCTGCATGACGAAGATATCGTTGCCGCCTTCGCCATAGGCGAACGTCGAGGTGGTGCCGTAGGCATAGATGTAGTCGCCGCCGTCGCCGCCATAGAGCACGTCGTTGACGCTGCCTGCCTCGGAGTTCAGCACGTCGACGCCGTCGCCGCCGACCAGCACGTTGCTGCCCGTGCCGCCGAACAGGTAGTCCTGGTCGCCTTCCCCGTAGAGGGTGTCGTTGCCGGTGTCGCCCAGCAGCACGTCGATGCCCAGGCCCGCGATCAGCATGTCCCCGCCGCCGTAGCCATACAGGTAGTCGTTGCCGCCCAGCCCGTACATCGTCTCGATCTGCGCGGAGCCGGTGATCACGTTGTGGACGTCCGGGCTGCCGGTGTCCGCGCCCACCAGCGTGGAGGCGCCCGCCGCTGTGACCACGCCGAAGTTCGGGCCGCGTCCGTCGGCGATGGTGAAGCTGGTGCCGTTGGCACCGTCGAGCGTGACGACCACGACGCGGCCGTCCTGCAACATCGCCGCGTCCAGTCCATGGGGCTGGTTACCGGTGGACACCGACCGCACCGTGCTCTGTTCACCAAAGCCCGTGAGGCTGATGTTCCCCACCTGCAGGCTGCCGTTGACGCCGGTGCGCACGCCCCAGCCCGCCGCCGCCGTTTCGCCGGTGACGGTATTCCAGGGTGCGAGGTGGACACCCTGCACGAAGGTGCCCACGGTGGTATCCGCCACCACGAGGTAGTCGGAATCCGCGACGCCCGCATTGGTGAACGTCTGCACCCGATGCTGCGGCGCCTGCGTCTGGTACAGCAGCGCGTAGTTGCCCGCGGCGTCGATGCGTGCCAGCTCCAGCGGCTCGTTCAGGCCCTCGCCGCCGGCGTTGCGGACGAACTCCGTTCCCACGGTGGCGCCGTTTTCGGCGTAGGCCTGCACCTTGGCCTGCTGCACGGTGCCGGACAGGTCGGCCTGGGTTTCCCAGGCGACCACGAAGCCGCCGCTGCGGTCGGTGACGGTCACCTCCGCCTGGTTCTGCGCCGAGCCGTCGATCAGCATCTCGAGGCCCAGCTTGGCGCCCGCGGCGTCGAAACGCTGGGCGCGGATGTCGTCGGCGTTGCCGCCGGCATTGCTCTTGTCGCGCCAGGCCACGACGAAGCCCGTGCCGCTGGCGGCCACCACCGCACCCACCTGGTCGCCCGCCACGGTGGTGTTGACCAGGATTTCCCCACCTGCCTTCGCGCCCGCCGAGTCGAAGCGCTGCGCCCGGACCGCGGTACCGGAGGTGTCGCCGCCGGTGGCGCTGTCGTCCCGCCAGACGACCACGAAGCCGCCGTTGGCAAGCCTCGCCACGTCGGGCGCCTGCTGCGCGCCCGCCGTGGTGGTGTTCACCACGAAGCTGGCGCCCGCCGCCTGTCCGAAGGCGTTGTAGATGGCGCCACGGACTTCGCCGCCTTCCGGCCAGACGATCACGAAGCTGTCCTGGCCGAAGCCGGTGACCGAAGCTTCGTCGGCCATCGCAGTGGTGACGGTGGTGGTACTTCCCCAAGGCTGGTAGCTCATGACGCGTACTCCCCAAGGCAGGTGGAAAGCGCGCAATCTAGCCCAGGCATGCGCAAAGCGCCAGCGCCGGCCGGGGGGAGGTCCCCCATGGGCGTGACTTCCGTTGCCCCCTCGCTCGACAGTGGCTCTGCCTTGCTCCTAGGATGGCTGCATCGTGGAACCAGGAAGCACCCTCACCACCCGCTGCTGCATCGCCGGCGGCGGACCGGCGGGCTGATGCTCGGGTACCTGCTGGCGCGCGCCGGCGTGGAGGTCATGGTGCTGGAGAAGCACGACGACTTCCTGCGCGACTTCCGCGGCGACACCATCCATCCCTCCACCCTCACCGTGCTCGACGACCTCGGCCTGCTCGAGGACTTCCTGCGCCTGCCGCACCAGGAGATCGCGGAGCTGACCGGCGAGGTCTATGGCGAGGTGGTCACCATCGCGGACTTCCGCGCCCTGCCGGCGGCGCGGCCCTTCCTGGTGCTGGTGCCGCAATGGGACTTCCTGGACTTCATCGCCGGCCGCGCACGCGAATTTTCGAACTTCACGCTGCACATGGGCGCGCGGGCGACGGACGTGATCGAGGAAGGCGGCCGCGTCACCGGGGTCGAGGTGGAGACTGCCGATCGACGCTTCGCCGTGCGTGCCGACCTGGTGGTGGCGGCTGACGGCAGGCACACCACGCTGCGCCCGGGCGCCGGGCTGGCCAGCATCGACACGGGCGCACCGATCGACGTGCTCTGGTTCCACCTGCCGCGCGATCCCGTGCGCCACCCCTCCCGCACCGGCGGGATCATCGCGCCCGGCTCGATGCTGGTCACCCTCAATCGCGAGTCGTACTGGCAGTGCGCATACGTGATCCCCAAGGGCGCGCTCGCCGACGTGCAGGCCCAGGGGCTCGACGCCTTCCGCACGCGCGTGGGCACGATCGCGCCCTTCCTGGCCCAGGAGGCGGCCACGCTCGCGAGCTG
>DATAGN010000419.1:0-3995 GCA_036263715.1 Ramlibacter sp. | reverse complement strand
CGAGGATCCATGCGGCTTTCGTCTTCACGGGGTCTCCGGTGGTTGGATGCCGCATCGTGTCGCGGTCGCAGCGGCTTGTCCAGCCGGCTGCGGGCCTGCAAACGCTGGGAAGGTGCCCCTTGCCCCTACTGTGCGCAATGACGCTGCCGCTCGACCGTAAAGCGCGTACAGTCCGGTTCCGTCGCCGATCTTTCCTGTGCCCAGGACCGGCAAGCGCCCACGGCGCAGGCGTTCACTGCACCCACCTACCAGGTTGTCGCATGGATGCTTCCCTTCCCCTCCTCACGGACCTGCAGCGGCGCTCGGCCCACAGTGTCCTCGTCGTCGACGACAACCCCGCGAGCAAGTACGCCATGGCGCGCACGCTGCGTGCGTCCGGCTTCCAGACCGTGGAGGCCGGCGGCGGTGCGGAGGCGCTGGAACTGAGCGAGTTCGTGTCCGCCGTGGTCATCGACGTGAACCTGCCGGACCTCAATGGCTTCGAAGTCTGCAGGATGCTGCGCGCGCGTGCCTCCACGGCGCTGCTGCCGGTCATCCACGTCTCGGCGCGACCGGGCGCGGAGATCGCCACCCATGCTGCCGAGGCGGGCTCGGACCAGTTCCTGCGCTCCCCCGTCGACGGCGTCGTCCTCACGCGCATCCTCGACGAGCTGCTGGCGCTGCAGGCGCGCCGTTCGCTGCAGGACATCGGCTCGCTCGACGCCGGCGAGCGCAGCGGCCTCGGTGCCCAGGGCGTCCTCGACCAGATGACCCGGCGCGAAAAAGCGTCCCCTGCCCGCCGCCTGTGAGCGCGGGCGGGTCAACGCCCGTGGTTCTGGCCTTGCTGCTGCTTGCTGTCGCGGTCGTACTGCTGCCGCGCATCGTGGTCACCGCGGCGGTCCGGTTCCTTGTCCTTCAACTGGTCGTCGTCGCGGATGTGTTTCCACAAGCCGGAAGTGCCTTCGCCGGAGCGGTGGCCCTGGGGTTGCGATCCAGACATCGTGGTGTCCCGGAGTTCGTGGAAGGACGATTCTGGGCAACCGGCGCGAGAGATTCGGTACGGTGTCGGACAGAGAGTCGCGGTTTACCGAGGCTTTGCACGCGGGCGTGATGCACCGCACGTGCAATGGGTGGCGGGCTGCGTCAGTGCATCGCCTGCTGCGACTCGCGCGGCTTCGGCGGCAGCCCCGCCTTGCGCCGGACGTCCTGCTCGATCTCCCGAAAGAGCTCCCCCGAGCCTTCGCCGGAGCGGTCTCCGGGCAGCCTGGGCTCCTGGGATTCCGCTTCCCTGGGGGGCTGGGGCTGGGGTTCGACAAACTGGTTCACTGCAAGTCCGATACGCTGAGTCAGGGGCCGACCCCATGCTCAGGCGGGGCGTGCCTCAGCCGTGTAGGACATTCGGAGATTGCGACTGGCGGAATGGCCCGTCGTCCGTCTCGCCTCCTGCAATCGGGGGTGGACCAGCCACGGTGCTGCGGCATGCTGCGGGAATGATCGAGCGCCCATGACCAGATCGGCCGCAGCGTGAAGAAGCTTCGAAGAATCCTCCTGGCCGGCAACGCCGCATGGCTTGCGACAAGCGTACTGCCCGCCTGGTCCGCGCCGCCGTATGCCGCAACGAAGTCGAGGGTAGCGAACCGCGGGCGGCCACCGGACAATTTTCTGCGGGAACTGGTCGACTGGGGACGAGCCGCGAAGGACGAGATCTTTGCGGTCAACTCGGTGGCAGACGTCTATGCCTCGCTGAAACCGCAACTCGGCCCCTACCGCGACCTGCCGCATCGACGTGCGGTGATGCTCGAGGTCCTGCGTGTGCATGCTGGCTTCGAGAGCAGCTGGAATTGGGATGCTGGGGTTCACGAGTCCAAGCCAGAGCCCAATACGGAGAGGACGGAGGAAGCAGGAGCCTTCCAATGCTCCTGCAATTCCCTCGGCCTTGGCGCCGACTTGCGAACGCTGTTCGCCGCCAGATCGCCCGGTGACACCTCGTGCCGCGCCTTCATCCGCGTATCCAAGCAAGAGCACGTTTTCGCGATGGAGTACAACGCGCGGCTCCTGCGCCACACCCTGCAGCATCACGGCCCGCTGAAACGGCGCGAAGTGAATGCATGGGTACGGCGGGATGCGGTCGCGGAGTTCGAGAAGCTGCTGGCCGGCTAGGGCGATGCGCGCACAACTGATCCAAACAGGAAGGGATGCAATGAATTCACGCGCGACATGGCCTCTCAGGGCCACGATGGGTCTGGCTGTCGCGGCTGCGGCGGCCCTGCCGGCCCGCGCCGCGACCGGTTGCGGCTTCGATGCGCCGACGCTTTCGTTTGCGGGGACCCCTGTGCAGCAGGCGCGCTGTCTTCTCAGGCCAGTGGCCAAGGGCGGCAGCCTGGGCCCGGTCCAGCCACTACCGCAGGCGCTTGAGGCCCTCGTCGGCGCAAAGGCCGACGTGGCGCTTCCCGCGCTCCAGGCGGAGATCGACAAGGCAGGCATCGGACCCGATGCCGCTGGAGGCAAGCTGTCCAGCCCGCTGTCGCGAACCGAGAGTGGCGCCGTCGCAAGGTACTTCGTCATCCACGACACCAGCTCCTGCGGGCCGGCATCGCGGTTCGCGAATTCCGACGAGCCCGATGCGGCCTGGAACAGGAGCAAGACGTGGGCGAACAACAAGCAGGGGCATCTCTATGTCACGCGCGACGGCAAGCTGGTCGCGCCGCAAGGAAGGACCTTCTCGACACCCTGGCGTGCAACTCAGCTGGAAATGCACCAGGGTCCGCGCACTCGCGGCCTGTTCCTGCACGTCGAGAACGTGCAGCTTCGGGCCCCGGAAGCGGCTTCGGCTTGTCCCGGGCAGGGCGTCAAGGGCA
This sequence comes from Ramlibacter sp., assembly GCA_036263715.1. Classification (GTDB taxonomy): domain Bacteria; phylum Pseudomonadota; class Gammaproteobacteria; order Burkholderiales; family Burkholderiaceae_C; genus Ramlibacter. The sequence goes on along the minus strand of DATAGN010000419.1, from coordinate 1,158 downwards.
ATGACCGGATTGCGCAGAAGCCCGGCCTGTCTGCGGTCCAGATGAAGCGGCTGGCGCTCCTGTACGTTGCCGCAAGCGCGAGGAAAAGGGAATGGCTGATTCCCGCCTTCCACGCATCCGTCGACGACGGCGTGGGCGATCATGATGATCCGCAGAATTTCGATGTAGGCCAGTGGGCGGTCGAGATCTGCAACGTGCTGGCTGCCGTAGGCGCACCCTGCACTGCGGGTGGCAACAAGTGACTGGCGAAGGACTGCGCGCGGGGATCTGACCCGCTCGGGCGTCAGACGTGCACCGCACGCCCCACCGCCCGCATCGCCGCCTCGCCCACTGCTTCGCCCAGCGTCGGGTGCGCATGGATCACGCCTGCCGCATCCTCGAGCGTCTCGCCCATTTCCAGGGAGTGGCTGAAGACGCCGGCAAGCTCGGAGACGCCCACGCCGACCGCCTGCCAGCCCAGCACCTGGTGGTTGTCCTTGCGCGCGACCACGCGCACGAAGCCTTCGCCCGCTTCCATGGACAGCGCGCGCCCGTTCGCGTGGAAGGGGAACTGCGCCACGATCACTTCCTGCCCGGACGCGGAAGCTTCGGCGGGCGACATCCCGGCGACCACGACTTCCGGATCGGTGAAGCACACCGCGGGAATCGCCGCCGGCTCGAAGCGCCGCCGATGGCCCGCGACCGCCTCCGCAACCACCTCGCCCTGCGCCATGGCGCGGTGCGCCAGCATCGGCTCGCCCGTGAGGTCGCCGATCGCGTAGACATTGCGCATCGACGTGCGGCATTGCGCATCGACCTTCACCGCGCGCCCGTTCATGTCGAGCCCCAGCGATTCGAGGCCGGCGGTGCGCGGACGCCGGCCGGCGGCGACGAGCACCTGGTCCGCCGGCAGCACGTATTCATCCGCATTGCTGCTGCGCACGCGCAGTCCGGTGCCGGCGCCGGTGAGGCCCAGCGCGTGGCAGTTCAGGTGCAGCGTCACGCCCAGGCGCTTGAGGCTCGCCAGCACCGGCCGCGTGAGTTCCTCGTCGTAGGCGGGCAGCACGCGGCCGGTGGCCTCGACGATCGCGACTTCGGCACCGAGCTTGCGGTAGGCCGTCCCCAGTTCCAGGCCGATGTAGCCGGCGCCCACCACGACCAGGTGGTGCGGAACCGCGG
>DATAGN010000418.1:0-9291 GCA_036263715.1 Ramlibacter sp. | reverse complement strand
AAAGCATCATTCAACTGGGCCGACCCGCTGCTGCTGGACACCCAGATCACCGACGACGAGCGCGCCGTGCGCGACGCCGCGCGTGCGTACTGCCAGGACAAGCTGCTGCCGCGCGTGACGGAGGCCTTCCGCCACGAGAAGACGGATGCTTCCATCTTCCGCGAGATGGGCGAGCTCGGCCTGCTGGGCGTGACCATCCCCGAACAGTACGGCGGCGCCGGCCTCAATTACGTGTGCTACGGCCTGGTGGCGCGCGAGGTCGAGCGCGTGGACTCCGGCTACCGCTCCATGAATTCGGTGCAGTCCTCCCTGGTGATGGTGCCGATCAACGAGTTCGGCAACGAGCAGACCAGGCAGAAGTACCTGCCCAAGCTGGCCACCGGCGAATGGATCGGCTGCTTCGGCCTGACCGAGCCGAACCACGGGTCCGATCCGGCCAGCATGATCACGCGCGCGCGCAAGGTCGACGGCGGCTACAAGCTGACCGGCAGCAAGATGTGGATCACCAACTCGCCGATCGCCGACGTGTTCGTCGTCTGGGCCAAGGACGACGAGGGCTCGATCCGCGGCTTCGTGCTGGAAAAGGGCTGGAAGGGCCTGTCGGCGCCCAAGATCATGGGCAAGGTGGGCCTGCGCGCCTCGATCACCGGCGAGATCGTGATGGAGGACGTGTTCTGCCCGGAGGAGAACGCCTTCCCGGAGGTGCGCGGCCTCAAGGGCCCGTTCACCTGCCTGAACTCGGCCCGCTACGGCATCGCCTGGGGCGCGCTCGGCGCGGCCGAGGATTGCTGGCACCGCGCCCGCCAGTACGTGCTGGATCGCAAGCAGTTCGGCAAGCCGCTCGCTGCCAACCAGCTGGTGCAAAAGAAGCTGGCCGACATGCAGACCGAGATCACGCTCGGCCTGCAAGGGTGCCTCCGCCTGGGCCGCATGAAGGACGAGGGCACGGCATCGGTGGAGATCACTTCCATCATGAAGCGCAACTCCTGCGGCAAGGCGCTGGACATCGCCCGCGTGGCGCGCGACATGATGGGCGGCAACGGCATCAGCGACGAATTCGGCGTGGCCCGCCACCTGGTGAACCTGGAAGTGGTGAACACCTACGAAGGCACGCACGACATCCACGCGCTGATCCTGGGCCGCGCGCAGACCGGCATCGCGGCCTTTTGACCGGTCGCGCTCCCTATCCCGCCCGCGGGAGAGGGCAGGGGTGAGGGCATCCCCGAGGCAGTCATAATGGCCGCGCAGGAGGAGGACTCTGCTTGGCCCAGATGCAAGACGCGCCGCCACAAGCGCCGGCCCCGCGGCCGGCCACGCCCGAGAGCTTCGTCGAGGCGCACCGGCAGAAGATCTTCCTCGGCCTGTCGATCGCCGGCACGCTGCTGCTGGGGCCGTTCACGGTCAACAACTTCATCCAGGGGCGCACGGTCCTGGGCGTGGCCACCACCACCTTCATGGTGTGCCTGCTGGCCAACGCCTTCTTCATCGCGCGCGGCCGGGCACCGGTGGTGCCGGCCACGGCGATCTTCGTCGCCTCGTTCTTCGGCCTGGCCACGGCCATGTACAACAACGGGCTGATCGGCATCCTGTGGGTGTATCCGGGCATCCTGCTGTTCCACTTCATGCTGCCCCGCACGCGGGCGAACCTCTTCAACGTGAGCCTCGTGGCACTGGCCGTGCCGATGGCCTGGTACCACCTGGGCCCCGAGATCACGGCACGCGTTGCCGTCACGCTGGTGCTTCTGGTGGTCTTCAGCAACATCTTCTCGAACATCGCCAACACGCAGCACGCCAAGGAGGCGCAGCAGCGCGAGAAGCTGGACGCGCTGGTGCGCCAGCTGGAGGAGCAGAACCAGGCCCTGCGGCAGGCTTTCCGGCTGCGCGACGAGGTGGAGCGCATCGCCCGCCACGACCTCAAGACGCCGCTGGCCAGCATCGCCACGGTGCCGCGGCTGCTGCGGCAGCGGCACGCCTTCCCGCCGGCGGAGGAGGAACTCCTGGGCACGGTGGAGCGCGCGGCCCTGCGCGTGCTGAGCATGGTGAACCTGTCGCTGGACCTGTTCCGCATGGAGGAGGGCACGTACCGGCTGCGAGCGCAGGCGGTGGACCTCTCGGCGCTGGTGCACACCGTCGCGCGCGAGCTCGGGGCGCACGCCGCCTCCAAGGACGTGCGCCTGCGGCTGGACGTGCCCGCGCAGCCGCTGTGCGCCCAGGGCGAGGAACTGCTTTGCTATTCCATCGTCGCGAACCTGCTGAAGAACGCGCTGGAAGCTTCGCCGGAAGGCGAGGTCGTGCAGGTGCGGCTGCGCCATGACAGCGATGCGGACGGCGATGCCGTGGCGCTGGACATCCACAACGCCGGGCAGGTGCCGCCTCAGGTGCGCGAGCGCTTCTTCGAGAAGTACGTGACCTGGGGCAAGGAAGGCGGCACCGGCCTGGGCGCCTATTCGGCGCGGCTGATGGCGCGCATGCAACGGGGGTCGCTGCGCATGCAATGCCAGGCCGATGGGACGACGCTGGCGCTGCGGCTGCCGGTGTGGCACCACGCCGGGGCCTTGCAGGCGGCCCCGGGCGCCGCACCCCTGCCGGTGAGCGAGAGCGAGCGCGATCCGCTGCCGGCCCTGTCGGTGCTGCTCGTCGACGACGACGAGTACAACATCGTGGTGCTCAAGAGCCTGCTGCCGACGCCGCCGCTGACACTGCGGACGGCCGTCAACGGGCGCGCCGCACTGGAACTGGTGCGGCAGGCGCGACCGGACGTGATCTTCATGGACGTCGAGATGCCGGTCATGGGTGGCATCGAGGCGGTGCGGGCCATCCGCGCCTGGCAGGCCGCCAACGGCCAGGCGCCCAGCCGCATCACCGCCTTTTCCGCCCACGAGGACGAAGCCACCCGGGGCAAGTGCCTGCAGGCCGGGTGCGACCTGTACCTGTCGAAGCCGGCGACGCGCGAAGAGGTGTTCGCGGTGCTGCGCGGCGAAGACCCGGCGCTGGCGGAGGGCAGCAGCGAGGCAGCGGATCCGGACGGCCGCGTTCTGGTCGAGCCCCGGCTCATGCCCCTGATGCCGCAGTTCCTGGCTTCGCGGCGCGAACTTGCGCAGCAGCTGGCGGCTGCCGCGGAACAGGGCAGCCGGGAGGCCATCCGCACCACCGCGCACAAGCTCACGGGCAGCCTGGCCATGTACGGCTTCCGGGACGCGAGCGACGCCAGCCGTACGGTGGAAGAGCTCGCGCAGACGGAAGACCTGGCGCAGTTGCAGGCGCGCTGCGAGGCGCTCGCGGACATGCTGGCCAGGGCGCAGCCGATCGCTCGAGGCGCGGCCTGACATGCGGCTGCCGTTGCTGCTCCTGGTCGCGGCGTTCGCCGGCTGTGCGGCGGTCCCGCGCGAGGACGCGCGCCTGAGCGAGGCACTCGTGCGGCTGGCCGACGTCGCGCTCACGACCGCCGAAAACGACGCCGACATCCGCGAGGTGGTGCGCCGGCATGTCGCAGGCGTGCGCGGGCACCAGGTCGCCTTCATCGGCGGCCGCCGCTTCGTGGTGCTCCCGGCGACGCTGGACCGCAGCCGCGCCGATCCGCGTCACCGCAACCTGATCGCGCAGTCGCTGGAGCTGGCGGAGGAGAGCTGCTACAGCTTCGCGCCAGTGGGCACGGGTCCGGAGTTCGTGCCCGCCGCGCCGAGGCCGGGCACCGTCACGCTGACCGCGCGCGCCGAGCGCGTGCAGTTCGTGAACGTGGCCATCGAAATCCGGCACGGCTGCATCAGCGCCATCCATTTCGAGCAGGTGAGCGCGCTGCCGCGGGATTGAACGCGGACCGCCTTTGTAGGCGCCGCGCCCGGTTGCAGCAACTGCGCTTGCCTACAAGTTCCGCGCCGGCGGGAAACTACATCTCCTGTTCCGCGTCCTGAGCAGACAAGGAGCAGAACCCATGGATCGTCGTCGTCGTCTCGCCGTGCTCGGCGTCTTCGCAGCGGCTGCCGTCGCCGGACTCGGCGGCTGTGCCGCCCCGGGCGCACCGTTCGCCACCCTCGACCCGGTGGCGCCGGGTCGCGGCCACCTGTACGTTTATCGCAAGCCCGCGCTCTATGCCTTCGGCGCCAAATACAAGGTGGCCGTGGACGGAGCGCCTGCGGGCGAGCTGCCGAACGCCTCGTACCTGGTGCTGCCGCTGTCGCCCGGCAGGCACACGCTCACCGTCGATGAGGGGGGTTTCGCCCGCCCGAAGACGGTCGACGTCAACGTCGAGGCGGGACGCAACCACTTCGTGGAGTACGACTCGTCCAAGGGCCTCCTGCTCGGCTGGGGCCTGCTGTCGGGCACCACGGCGCGCAGCGAGACCGAGGCCCTGGCCGACCTCAAGGGCCTGAACCGGGCGAACTGAGTCGCTCGATGCGAAAGGCGAGCGCCACGATCGTCGCGGCCCTGGCGGGCGCCTGCCTGGCCGCTGGCGTCGATCCGGCCCGGCAGGGGTTTCCGCGCGAGCAGAGCGCCGCAATGCTCGACGCTCAGGTGCGGCAGTTGCTCGATGGCGTGCTTGCGCTGTACATGCAGGACGGACTGTTCACTGACCGCACACAGGTGCTCCAGGCGATCGGCGTCACGCAGACCCTGCGCCGCTGGCGCGACGTGCGTCCGCCGCCGGGCAAGCACCGCTCGTATGTGGATGCCTTCACAGCGGGGGGAGCTTTCCAGCGGCCGGGCTGGTCGGGCGAATACGCCTTCAGCACCGACACGGCCGATCCGGCGACCTGGCATGCGTCGGTCAGGATCTCCATCGATCCGAAGACGGACTGCCTGGACAGCCGCGCGGTCGAGGGTTACCTCGACCTGGATCTGGACCCTGGAATTCGCCAACAGGTCCATCCGGCTCCCGAGCGCCTGCACCGGCACGTGGTCGACTTCGCCCGGCCGTTCGCCCCGCCGCGCTCCGCGACCACGCCGCAGCTTTCGCTTTCGATGGGCAAGGGCTGCGTCACCGGCATCGGCCTGGCGAAGATCCTGCGCTTCGACCAGGTGAGCGACGCCCGCTCCGGGCAGCCCACGCCGCCCGAGGCCGAAGTGCTGGTCGAACTGCAGCGGCTGGCGTTCGCCGGCGGCGCGGACATCTGCAATGCAGCGCTGCTCGAAGAACGGCTCGGCATCCGCATCGGGCAGCGGACCGAGTTCTTTCGCGAGCACCCGTTCCTGCGCAGCCAGTGGACGGAGAACATCGCCGCCGCTCCCGGCAAGCCCGCGCTGAAGTACGGCCGCTTCGAGCGCATCCGGGGGGCGAACCAGGGGGTGTGCGAGCTGCGCCTGCAGTACGAGGGCCTGCAGTTCTGTGACACGCCGCGCGGCAGGCTGAAGAACCAGCTCGGGATCGAGCCGCTGCCGGGCGCGCCCATGCCGCACGGCACGCGCCACGGCTACGAATACTGGTTCACCAGCGCCGATGGAGGGCGCACCGTGCTGCTGCTCGGAAGCTCCGACGGGCCGTGCACCGACAGCTTCGTGCTCTCCGCCGGGAGTGACTGGAACTGAGGCCGTCAGGCCGCCGCCTCCAGCCCGTTGCGAAAGTGCTGCTGCACGCGCTGGCGCGCGAGCTCCGGCTTCCTCTGCACCAGCGCTTCGACGATGCCGCGGTGCTCCGCCAGAGAGTCCTCGATGCGGCCCGACTTGAGCAGCGAGTTGTGCCGGTTGAGCTTCATCACCTTGCGCAGGTCCGCCACCATCTGGTTGCGCCAGCGGTTGTCGGCCAGCTCCAGCAGGCGCATGTGGAAGCGCTCGTTGATCGCGAAGAACTTGTCGCGATCCTTGACCGCCGCCTCCAGTTCCTTGTGCAGCTTCTGCAGCTCGCGCAGCTGCGCGTCGCCGGCGCGCTCGGCCACCACGGCGGCGGCATCGCTCTCCAGCAGCGAGAGCAGGTGGTAGACCTCCTCGAGGTCGCGATCCGAGACCTCCGTGACGTAGGCGCCGCGCCGCACCTTCATCGTCACCAGGCCCTCGGCCGCGAGCACCTTGAGCGCCTCGCGCAAGGGCGTGCGGCTGATGCCGTATTCCTGCGCCAGCTTCACCTCGTCGATCCAGCTGCCCGGCTCCAGCTCGCGCCGGAAGATCCGCTGGCGCAGCAGCTCCGCCACCTCTTCGTAGAGGGCGCGGGGAGCGAGGGACACGGCGGACATGGGCGGATTCTAGGCGGGCCAGCATTCTTTATCAATAATTATGAATCAGGTAAGATGCCGGCCAGCGTGCGGGAGGCCGCGCGCAGACTGCTGCGTGCCACAGGAATCGCCATGAACCCCGACCAGCCCGAATTCAAGCCCGTGTCCCTCGAAGAGTGGAAGAAGGCCGCCGCCAGGTCGGCGCCCGGCGGGAACGTCGGCGCGCTGGACTGGGTGACGCCGGATGGCATCGCGGTCAAGCCGCTGTATACGGCGGAAGACCTGCAGGGACTGCCGCACGCGAACACGCTTCCCGGCTTCCCGCCCTTCGTGCGGGGACCGCAGGCGACCATGTATGCAGTGCGGCCCTGGACGATCCGGCAGTACGCCGGCTTTTCCACGGCGGAGGAATCGAACGCGTTCTATCGCAAGGCGCTGGCCGCCGGCGGCCAGGGCGTGAGCGTGGCGTTCGACCTGGCCACGCACCGCGGCTACGACAGCGACCATCCGCGCGTGGTGGGCGACGTCGGCAAGGCCGGCGTGGCCATCGATTCGGTGGAGGACATGAAGATCCTGTTCGACGGCATCCCGCTGGACAAGGTGTCGGTGTCCATGACCATGAACGGCGCCGTGCTGCCGGTGCTGGCCGGCTACGTGGTCGCCGCCGAGGAGCAGGGCGTCAGGCAGGACCAGCTGTCCGGGACCATCCAGAATGACATCCTCAAGGAGTTCATGGTCCGCAACACCTACATCTATCCGCCCGAGCCCTCGATGCGGATCGTGGGGGACATCATCGAGTACACGGCGCGCAACATGCCGAAGTTCAACTCGATCTCGATCTCGGGCTACCACATGCAGGAAGCCGGAGCGAACCAGGCGCTGGAGCTCGCCTTCACGCTGGCGGACGGGAAGGAGTACGTGAAGACGGCCACCGCCAAGGGCCTGGATGTCGACGAGTTCGCCGGGCGCCTCTCGTTCTTCTGGGCGGTCGGGATGAACTTCTATCTCGAGATCGCCAAGATGCGCGCGGCCCGCCTGCTGTGGACGCGCATCATGCAGGGCTTCGGCGCGAAGAACCCCAAGAGCCTGATGCTGCGCACGCACTGCCAGACCTCGGGCTGGTCCCTCACGGAACAGGATCCGTACAACAACATCGTGCGCACCACGATCGAGGCGATGGCCGCGGTCTTCGGTGGCACGCAATCGCTGCACACGAACAGCTTCGACGAGGCGATTGCCTTGCCGACGGAGTTCTCCTCGCGCATTGCCCGCAACACGCAGCTGATCATCCAGGAAGAGACGCACATCACGAACGTGATCGACCCCTGGGCCGGCAGCTACATGATGGAGAAGCTGACGCAGGAGATGGCCGATGCGGCCTGGAAGATCATCGCGGAAGTCGACGCCATGGGCGGCATGACGCGCGCCGTGGATTCGGGCTGGGCCAAGCTGAAGATCGAGGCCGCGGCGGCGGAAAAGCAGGCCCGCATCGATTCGGGCAAGGACGTGATCGTCGGCGTCAACAAGTACAAGCTGGGCAAGGAAGAACACCTCGACATCCTGGAAGTCGACAACGTCAGGGTGCGTGAGCAGCAGATCACGCGCCTGCAAAAGATCCGCGCCAGCCGCGACGGGGGCAAGGTGCACGCTGCGCTGGAGGCGCTGACCACCGCGGCGCGCACCGGGCAGGGCAACCTGCTGGACCTTTCGATCCAGGCGATCCGCCTGCGCGCGACGGTGGGCGAGGTGAGCGACGCCCTGGAGAAAGTTTTCGGGCGCCATCGCGCCGATACGCAAAAGGTGACCGGCGTGTATGCAGCAGCTTACGACTCGGCCGAGGGCTGGGAGAACCTGAAGAAGGAAATCGCGGCGTTCGCGGAAGAACAGGGCCGGCGGCCGCGCGTGATGGTCGCCAAGCTGGGGCAAGACGGCCACGATCGCGGCGCCAAGGTCGTCGCCACGGCGTACGCGGACCTCGGCTTCGACGTGGACATGGGACCGCTGTTCCAGACCCCGGAAGAATGCGCGCGGCAGGCGATCGAGAACGACGTGCATGCCGTCGGCATCAGCACGCTGGCCGCGGGCCACAAGACGCTGGTGCCCGCGATCATCGCGGAGCTGGAAAAGCAGGGCGCCGACGACATCATCGTGTTCGTGGGCGGCGTCATTCCGCAGCAGGACTACGAGTTCCTCTACAACGCGGGCGTCAAGGGCATCTATGGCCCGGGCACGCCGATCCCCGCCAGCGCAAAGGACGTGCTGGAGCAGATCCGGCAGGCGGTGGCGCGGTCGTGATGGCTCGCGGCGACTTTCTCCCTCTCCCGCTTGCGGGAGAGGGCAGGGGTGAGGGTCTCGGCGCACCCGCCCCTCACCCCCACCCTCTCCCCCGGGGGGAGAGGGTGTGACACCCCTCGCACCCGCGATCCTCGCCGGGCCCGGCGCCGCACAGCGCCGCGCCATGGCGAAGGCCATCACCCTCCTCGAATCCACCCGCGCCGACCACCGCGCGCAAGCCGACGAACTCCTCACGCAGCTTCTTCCCCACACCGGCAAGTCCTTCCGCCTCGGGATCTCCGGCGTTCCCGGCGTCGGCAAGAGCACCTTCATCGAGACCCTCGGCCTGCAGCTGATCGCCCAGGGCCACCGTGTCGCGGTGCTCGCCATCGACCCGTCCTCCACCGTCTCCGGCGGCTCCATCCTCGGCGACAAGACGCGCATGGAGCAGCTCTCGGTGAACCCGCAGGCTTACATCCGGCCCAGTCCTTCCAGCGGCACGCTCGGTGGCGTGGCCGCGAAGACGCGCGAGGCCATGCTGGTCTGCGAAGCCGCGGGCCACGACATCGTCATCGTGGAAACGGTCGGCGTCGGCCAGAGCGAAACGGCGGTGGCGGGCATGACCGACATGTTCGTGCTGATGCAACTGCCCAATGCCGGCGACGACCTCCAGGCCATCAAGAAGGGCGTGATGGAGCTGGCGGACCTGGTGGTGATCAACAAGGCCGACATCGACCGCGACGCTGCGACGCGCGCACAGGCGCAGATCACAAGCGCCATGCGCATCCTGGGCCAGCACGGGCGGGCCGAGCACGCGCGCCACGACGAATCGATCTGGCACCCGCAGGTGCTGCAACTGAGCGCGCTCAAGGGC
>DATAGN010000417.1:0-2873 GCA_036263715.1 Ramlibacter sp. | reverse complement strand
TGCGCTGCACGGACAGCGAATCGCTCAGGTGCAGCTTCTGCGGCAGGAAGCCGACGGTGCGTCCCCGCCAGGTGTCGCGCTCGCCCCGGCGCAGGGCCCCGACCTCCTGCCCTGCCACCAGCACCTGCCCCGCCGAAGGCGTGAGCAGCCCGGCCAGCAATGCGAGCCAGGTGGACTTGCCCGCCCCCGATCGCCCTTGCAGCAGCAGGGTGCCGCCCTGCGGCACGTCGACGTCAGGAAATGCGAGCGCCGGTCCGGACGGATAGCGGAAGGCGAGCGCGCGCGTGCGGATCACCGGCGGGTGAGCTCCGAGAAGGTCTTGCGGAACTTGGCGACCTTCGGCGCCGCCACGGCGAGGCAGTAACCCTGGGTGGGGTTCTTCTCGAAGAAGTCCTGGTGGTACTCCTCGGCCGGCCAGTAGTTGGCCATGGGCACCACCTCGGTCACCACCGGCTTGCCGAACAGCTTTTCCTGGCTGATGGAGCGGATCAGGTCGTCGGCCACCTGCTTCTGCTCCGGCGTCGTGTAGTAGATGCCGCTGCGGTACTGGGTGCCGACATCGTTGCCCTGGCGATTCAGCTGGGTCGGGTCGTGCACCACGAAGAAGATCTCCAGCAGTTGCCGGGTGCTCACCTGGGACGGGTCGTACGTGAGCTTCACCACCTCGTTGTGCCCCGTGCGGCCGGTACAGACCTGCTCGTAGCTGGGGCGCTCCGTGTCGCCGTTGCAGTAGCCGGATTCCACGTCGGTGACGCCCCGCACTTCCTTGTAGACCGCCTCGGTGCACCAGAAGCAGCCGCCGCCCAGGACGATGGTTTGCAAGTCGCTCATGTTTCTCTCCAGAAGGCCTGACTTTAGTCCTTCGTGCCGCTGACGTACCATGCCGGCCCATGCAAGCCGATGCCGACGCCACCGAAAGCCGCCATGCTGCCGGGTGAGCTCAAGCCGATCCTCACCGCGCTGGTGCTGCCGCCGGCGGGGCCGCTGCTGCTCGCGCTGCTGGGGGTGCTGATCGCGATGCGGCGCCGCGGGCTCGGGCTGTTCGTCGTCACGGTCGGCATCCTCGCCACCCTGGCGCTCAGCACCAATGGCGTGGCGCTGGTGCTCGCCCGGCACCTGATGCCGGGGGTGGAGGCCGTGCAGCCGCAGCAGCTGCAGCCGGTGCAGGCCATCGTGGTCCTGGGCGGCGGCGTGCTGCCGCAAGCGCCCGAGTACGGCCTGCCGCAACCCGGCCCGCATACCTTGCAGCGCCTGCGCTACGGCGCGTGGCTGGCGAAGAAGACCGGCAAGCCGCTGGCCTTTGCCGGCGGGATCGGCTGGGCCGCCGTCGGCATCCCCACCGAGGCGGAAGGCACGGTGGCGCGGCGCGTCCTGCAGGAGGAATACGGCCTCGCCCTCAAGTGGATGGACGACCGCTCGCGCGACACGGCGGAGAACGCCGTGCGGATGGGGCAACTGCTGCGGCCCGCGGGCGTGCGCCGGATCGCGCTGGTGACCGACGCCACCCACATGGAGCGTGCGGCTGCCGCCTTCCGCGCCGCGGGCTTCGAGGTGATCCCCGCCCCGACCGACTTCCCCGTCGCCGAAAGCCGGCGCGACCTGGAGTGGCTGCCCTCTTCCACCGGCGTCGCGACCAATCGCAGCCTGCTGCGGGAGTGGCTTGCGCGCGTCGTCGCCGGCGGAGGTTGAGGCCTTTACTGCGCGTTTGCGCGCGTGACGGATGGGCTGCCTTGACGCCGCGGCGTGTGGCTGGGTACATTACTAACCAGTCAGTCAGTAACTTCTGATACAAGTATGCCCCTGAGCAAGATCGCCGCCGAACGCGGCGACGAGCACCTGGCCAAGCGCGAGCGGCGCAAGGGCGCGCGTCCCGGCGAACTGCTGGACGCGGCGCTGGACCTGTTCGTCGAAAAAGGCTTCGCCGCCACCCGGTCCGAGGAGGTCGCGGCGCGCGCGGGCGTATCCAAGGGCACCCTGTTCCTGTACTTCCCCAGCAAGGAAGAACTGTTCAAGGCTGTCGTGCGCGAGAACCTCTCCGGCCGCTTCGTGGAGTGGAACCAGGAGTTCGAGGAGTTCGAGGGTTCGACCGCCGACATGGTGCGCCATTGCATGCGCGTCTGGTGGGAGCGCATCGGCGCCACCCGCGCTTCCGGCATCACCAAGCTGATGCTCAGCGAAGCGCGCAATTTCCCGGAGCTGGCCATCTTCTACCAGCAGGAAGTGATCCGTCCGGCCACCGACCTGATCCGCCGCATGCTGCAGCGTGGCGTGGACCGCGGCGAGTTCCGCCCGCTGGACATCGACTACGCCGTGTTCGGGATCATCGCGCCGATGGTGTTCCTGATCATGATGAAGCACTCCCTGGGCGCCTGCGTGCCGCAGGACTATCCGCTGGATCCCGAGCGCTACGTGAACGCACAGGTCGAGTCGCTGCTCATGGGCCTCTGCGTGCGACCCGACGAGAAGGGCGGCCGCGCATGAAGAAGAACTGGAAGTGGCTGGTCATCGCCCTGTTGCTGGTGGTGATCGTCGCCGGCGGCTGGCGGGTCATCTCCGCGCGGCGCGCGGTGCAGGTCGCGCAGGAGCAGCAGCTGGCCGCACAGCGCGTGCAGGCCGTGGTGGAACTGGCGGCCAGCGATGTGGTGCGCGCGGAAACGCGCGAGCTGCAGCGCGGGCTGCCGATCTCCGGATCGCTCAGAGCGGTGAACTCCGCGTTCGTCAAGGCCCGGGTCGCCGGGGAGCTGCAGGGTCTCACGCTGCGCGAAGGCGACGCGGTGCAGGCCGGCCAGGTGGTGGCGACGGTCGATCCGACGGAAGGCCGGGCGCGCCTGAAGCAGGTACAGGAACAGGCCGATGCCGCGAAGGCGCAGATC
>DATAGN010000416.1:0-4324 GCA_036263715.1 Ramlibacter sp. | reverse complement strand
ACCGAAGTTGTCAATCGTGTCATGGCCCGAGCCCGGCCCGAGCAGCACCTTGTGCCCTGAGGTCATGAAGCCGATGGTGTCGTCTCCCGGCCCGCCGTCCACGACTGTCCCGTTGAAGACGTAGCCGCCGATGTTGTCGTTGCCAGCGCCACCATAGATCGTCGCGGCACCATTGAAAATCACGCCTCCGCCATTGTCCTGAAGGCTGAGGTGGTCATCGCCATCCCCCCCGTACAGCACGTCGCCGTCGCCGCGGGTGAACAGGGTGTCGTTGCCCTCGCCACCGCGCAGAGTGTCGGCACCGGGCCCGCCGGACAACGTGTCCTGGCCGGGTCCCGCGTAGAGGAAGTCCTGCCCGTCGAGTGCGTCGATGCTGTCGTCGCCCACGGTGCCGACCAGGCTATCGTTGCCGCTCGTTCCGGTGATCGTGATCATGGCTGCCTCCTTGCCGAGTACGCGGCACTATGCCATCGGCAGCGCTGGCGCGACAGCTCCAATTGGAGCTTCGCTTTCTGCATGGCCGATTGCAGCGCGCAGGAGCGCTCGCATCTGTTCGTGGAGAATGCGCGGCGGATCTACGCCGTGTAGCAAGGAAAACCAACGCGTGGACGAACGAGCCCCCGACGGTGGTGAAGACGGCCTCGGCGATGAGACGCCCCTGACTACCTGACTTCGGTAGCGGCCGACGCGCCCCGGCTGCTCAGTGCAGCGTCGCGCCGTACATCTTCTGCCGAAGGTCGACCATGGCAGCCTGCAGCCGCGTGGCCTCGGCCAGCGCCGCTTCCACGGACTCCGCCGGTGCGCCCGCCTGCTGCAGGTCGAACGCGCGGTCGAGTGCGCTCTCGGCCTTCTTGCCTTGCATCGCGAGCTGCGTGCGAAGGTACGAAACGTCAATGTCGCTTGCAAGGTGGGCCATGTGGTGTCTCCGTCCTGTGGGGAGCCGTGGGATGGGCGAAGTATTGGCAGCCCCCCGAGGCTCTCCTGTAGGCGGGACCGCAGCGCTTGCGTGGTCGGTTGCCGAGTCAGGGTGCCGGTGGGGGGCCCCGCTGCGTGTAGATTCCTCCCCCGATGACCCCGACCGTCGCCGCCAGCACCCTGGCCTGTTTCACCTCGGAAGGCTTCCGCCGCGGATTCGTCGCCGCGCAGCCGCTCACGCCCGGCACCCTGCTCTACGGCGCCGTCTTCGGCGTGCTCGCCAGCGAGAAGGGTCTGGCGTGGTTCGAAGCGCTGCTCATGAGCGTGCTGGTCTACTCCGGCAGCGCGCAGCTCGCGGCGCTGCAGGGATGGAGCGCTTCACCGCTGGTCGCGCCCCTGGTGACGACCGTCATCCTCGTCAACGCGCGCTACGTGCTGTATGGCGCGTCGATCCAGCCCTGGCTGCGCGTCGCCACGCGGCCGCAAGCCTTCGCCACCCTCTTCTTCCTCGGCGACGGCAACTGGGCGCTTTCCATGCGCGAGTACCACGCCGGCTACCGTGACGCCGGCTTCGTGTTCGGTTCCGGAGTCGCGACCGCCTTGCCCTGGTTCGTGGGCACGGCCGCCGGCCACGTGGTGGGCAGCAGCGTTCCGCATCCGAGCGCACTGGGCCTCGACTTCATGCTCGTCGCCTTCGCTGCCGCGATCGGCGTAAGCGTCTTCCGCGGGCGCAGCGACCTCTGGCCGGCGCTCGCTGCGGTGGTCGTGGCGGTGGCCCTCGCATGGTGGCTGCCGGGCTGGACGATCGTCGGTGCCGCCATCGCCGCCGGCTGCGTGGGAGGGGCACGCGTTGGACGTTGACCGGCACTTCCTGCTCGCCATCGCGGCGATGGCGGCAGCCTCGTACGCCTGCCGCATCGCAGGCTTCCTGCTCATGGGCTACGTGCCCATCACGCCGCGCGTGGAAGCGGCGCTCAAGGCGATCCCGCTCGGCGTGATGATCGGCATCGTCATGCCCACGGTGCTGCGCGGCGGCCTGCCCGAGTGGCTGGGGCTCGCCGTGGTGTTCGTGGTGATGAAGCGGACCGGCAAGGACGTGGTCGCGGCGCTCGCCGGCGCGGCGGCGGTGGCGCTTTGCCGGTGGGCCGCCGGTTAGAGGGTTCGACCCCGGTTCACTCCGGCGCTTGCGGTGACCGATCGAAGTGTGGAAGCTTGTCGTCCAGGCAGACCCACGGCTGCGCGCTGGACGTCCAGATGTCGAGCATCGGGGCGAAAGAGGACACATCGTTCAGGGACGCGAAGCGAATCGACGTGAACTGCGGATTGGCCTCGCTGCGCGTGAACAGGGGAGTGCCGCAGCCGGCGCAGAAGCTGCGAGTCGTCTGGCGGCCGCTGCTCGCGCGGACCGCGTAGCTCGCAGGGGTGCCCTCGACCTGCAGGTCCGCGCTCATGACGACGACGCCGGATGCAAAGGGCGCGCCGCTGGACACCTGGCAGTCGCGGCAGTGGCAGTTCAGCATGGCAAGGGGCGCACTCGCGCAGGCATAGCGCACGGCGCCGCACGCGCACTTGCCATGGAAAATGGGATGCATGCAGGCAATTATCTATGGCGAGGTCCGCCGTCTCATCCACGCCCAGCCTTCCGCCGTGTAGACCACCAGCGCGACCCAGATCAGCACGAAGCCCACGAGCCGCGGGCCGGCGAAAGGCTCGTGGAACCACAGGACTCCCAACGCGAACTGGATCGTCGGGCCGATGTATTGCAGCACGCCCAGCGTCGCCAGCGGGATGCGCCGCGCGCCTGCGGCGAACAGCAGCAGCGGCAGTGCAGTAAGCGGGCCCGAGAGGGCGAGCAGCCCGAGCAGCGTGAAGTCGCTGCCGGCAGCACTGCTGCCCTGCGACGTGCGCCAGGCCAGCACGCCGGCAGCCAGTGGCGCGAGCAACATGGTCTCCAGCGTCAAGCCCTCCAGCGCGCCGAGGGGCGCGACCTTGCGCATCAGCCCGTAGAGTCCGAAGGTCGCGGCCAGGACGAGGCCCAGCCAGGGCAGCGAGCCCGTGAACACGGTCAGCCACACCACGCCGGCCGCGGCGATCGCCAGCGCGCACCACTGCCACCGGCGGGGACGCTCCTTCAGGACGAAGTAACCGAGCAGCACGTTCACCAAGGGCGTGATGAAGTAGCCCAGGCTCGATTCGACCACCCTGCCGTTGTTCACCGCCCAGACGTACACCAGCCAGTTGGCCGACAGCAGGAGTGCGCTGAATGCAAAGACGGCCACGGTCCTGGGGCTGCGCACCACGTCGCGCAGCCAGGCCCAGCGCCGCAGCACCGCCAGCACCAGCAGCACGAAGACCAGCGTCCACAGCGCACGGTGCAGCACGATGTCCAGTGCACCGACGGCCGACACCGCGTTGAAATACAGGGGGAACAGGCCCCACATGGCGTACGCAAGCGCCGCCTGAAGCACACCGGAAGACATGGCGGCGATTGTCGCCGCGGGCGCGCGCCCTCAGCCCACTGCGCGCCGCACGCCTTCGATCGGCGTCAGCTTCAGCCGCGCGCCTGCGCGCATGTACTGCCCGGGCAGTTCACGGTCCATGAGCTGCTGCACGTCGCGCGCTACCGCTGCGAGGGCGTCGAGGTCGATGCCCGTTTCCCAGCCGCACTCGTGCAGCAGGTAGACCAAGTCCTCGGTGCAGATGTTGCCGGTGGCGCCGGGCGCGAAGGGACAGCCGCCCAGGCCGCCGAACGAGGACTCGTACTCGCGCACGCCCAGCGCCAGCCCGTTCATCACGTTGGCCAGGCCGATGCCGCGCGTGTTGTGGAAGTGCAGCGCGATGATGGTTTCGGGAAAGCGCTCGCGGATCGCCTCCACCGTGCGCGTCACCACCGGCGGCGTGGCCATGCCGGTCGTGTCGCCCAGCGTGATGTGGCGCGCCCCGTGCCGCACGTAGCTCTCGATGATCTTCAGCACGTTCGCCAGCTTCACCTCGCCTTCGAACGGGCAGCCGAAGGCGCAGGCGACGGCGCCGCGCAAGGCGATGCCGAAGCGCTGCGCGATGGGGGCGAACTCGACGAAGTCGGCGAGCGCCGCGTCGATCGACTTGTTCAGGTTGGCGTTGCAGTGCGTTTCCGAGGCGGACACGAACGACGCCATCATGTCCACCTTGGCCGCGGCGGCGCGCTCGGCCCCGCGGGCATTGGGCACCAGCGCGGTCAGGCGCACGCCGGGCCGGCGCTCGACGCGCGCGATCACCTCAGCGGCATCGGCCATCTGCGGCACCGCACGCGGCGAGACGAACGAGGTCGCCTCGATGCTGCGCATGCCCGCGGCGATGAGCCGGTTGATCAGCTCAGCCTTGGCCTCAGTGGGAATGAAGCGCGGCTCCGACTGGAAGCCGTCGCGGG
>DATAGN010000415.1:0-6483 GCA_036263715.1 Ramlibacter sp. | reverse complement strand
CGACGCCACCGGGGCGGCGGTGCAGCGCACCTTGATCGAGCGGGTCCGGCGCACACCCAGCATCACGGTGCTGGAGCAGCACATGCTGGTGGACCTGATCATGGCCGCCCGGCTGGGGCAGCAGGCGAACCGCTGCGTGGGGCTGTATGCGCTGGACGAAAGCACCGACGAAGTGGTCACCTTCCGGGCGCCGCACACCATCCTGGCGACGGGCGGCGCCGGCAAGGTGTACCTGTATACGACTAACCCCGACACGGCCACCGGCGACGGCATCGCGGCCGCGTGGCGCGCCGGCTGCCGGGTGACGAACATGGAGTTCATCCAGTTCCATCCCACGTGCCTCTACCACCCGCACGTGAAGAACTTCCTGATCTCCGAGGCGGTCCGCGGCGAGGGCGGCCGGCTGCTGCTGCCGGACGGCACCCGCTTCATGCCGAACCACGATCCGCGGCTGGAACTGGCGCCGCGCGACGTGGTGGCGCGCGCCATCGACTTCGAGATGAAGAAGCACGGGCTGGACTGCGTGCACCTGGACATCTCGCACCAGCCGCCCGCGTTCGTCCGGAAACACTTCCCGAACATCCACGCGCGCTGCCTGGACCTGGGCATCGACATCACGCGCCAGCCGATCCCGGTGGTGCCGGCGGCGCACTACACCTGCGGCGGCATCCACACGGACCTGTCCGGCCGCACCGACCTGCCGGGTCTGCACGCGATCGGCGAGACCGCGTACACGGGCCTGCACGGCGCCAACCGCCTGGCGAGCAACTCGCTGGTGGAATGCATGGTGTTCGCGCGCTCGGCCGCCGACGACATCCTGGCCAACGCCATGCCTGCAGTGCCGGACGTTCCGCCCTGGGACGACAGCCGCGTGTCCGACGCCGACGAACTGGTGGTCGTCTCGCACAACTGGGACGAGCTGCGCCGCTTCATGTGGGACTACGTGGGGATCGTCCGCACCGACAGGCGGCTGGAGCGCGCCGCCAGCCGCGTGCAGCTGCTGCAGCGGGAAATCGACGAGTTCTACGGCGCCTTCCACGTGACGCGCGACCTGCTGGAACTGCGCAACCTGGTCACCGTGGCCGGACTGATCGTGCGCTCGGCGCAGGCGCGGCACGAAAGCCGCGGCCTGCACTTCAGCCGCGACCATCCGCAGCTCGCCGACGTGGCCCTGCCCACCGTGCTGCAGCCTCCCACGCCGTCCCGAGGCTGACGAATCGGGCGTCCGCGGGCGGTCAGCGCTCCATCGCCGCGTAGACCATGTTGCGCACGATCGAGCGATAGGGCACGCGTTGCCTGGGGGACTGCATCATCCAGACCACGGTCATGTTGTTCTTCGGATCGACCCACATGTACGTGCCGCCCGCGCCGCCCCAGTTGTATTCGCCGGCAGGGGCCATGTACGGCGCTTCGCCGGTGACGCCGCGCACGGCGAAGCCGAGGCCGAAGCCATAGCCGGTGCCGGCGATGTACAGGGGCCCCTTCGCCACGGCGGTGCCGAGGTGGTCCGATGTCATGTACTCGATGGTCTTCGGGCCGAGGTAGCGGCGGCCGTCGAGGGTGCCGCCGTTGGCCAGCATCTGCAGGAACCGCGCGTAGTCGTCGGCGGTGGAGACCAGCCCGCCGCCGCCCGATTCGAACTTGCGCACGACCCGCGGATCGCTGATGTTGGCACCGGCGCCGAAGGAGCGGTCGTCTGCCAGCGGCTCGGCGATGCGGGCCTGCCGCGCCGGATCCGTCACGTAGAAGCTGGTGTCCTTCATGCCCAGCGGATCGAACAGGCGCGTGCGCAGCAGGGACCCCAGGCTCTGCCCGGAAGCGACCTCCAGCACGCGGCCGAGGATGTCCGTGGAGTAGCTGTAGTCCCAGGTGGTGCCGGGCTGGTAGTGCAGCGGCATCTTCGCCAGCTGCTCTGCAAATTCCGCGCTGGTGAGGTCGGCGGCGCCGATGCCGGCGTCGAGGTAGGCCTTCTTGACCAGCGAGTCGCCGAAGAAGCCGTAGGTCAGGCCCGAGGTGTGGCGCAACAGGTCCTGCACGGTCATCTGCCGGCGTGCCGGCACGAGCTCCAGGCTCTTGGCGCCGCCGGCGTCGGTCTTCTCGACGCCCACCCGCAGGTTCGCGAACGAGGGGATGTAGCGGGACACCGGCGTCTCCAGCAGCAGCGTGCCCTCCTCGACCATCATCATGGCGGCGACCGACACGATCGGCTTGGTCATCGAGTAGATGCGGAAGATGCTGTCGCGCGCCATCGGGCGCGGCGACGCGGGGTCCTGCTGGCCGACCGCACGCACGTAGGCGACGCGCCCGTTGCGCATGACCATCATGACGGCGCCAGGGATGCGTTTCGCGGCAACCTCCGCTTCCATCCATTGCCCGATGCGATTCAGGCGTTCCGCCGAGAATCCCAGCTCTTCCGGCCGCGCCGAGGGCAGCGCCTGCGCCAGCAGCGCAGGGGCGGAAGCAAGCAGGGTGGCAGCCAGCAGGCCGGCGCGCAGGCGGCGCGCGAGTCCGAACGGGTTCATGCAGTCTCCTTGTGGTCGTGCCGTTTTATCGCACGCCGCAACGCAGGCGCCAGTCACCTGCTTGTCAACCGGCCGGCGGCGGCGCGCTGCGCCCGAGCAACGCACGCTGGCTGCTGCAGCTGAGCTTTGCTATAAGGACCGGGAGAACACGCAGTACCCCGGGGGACTCCGCATGCGCCGCATCCTTTCGTCTCTGGTCCTCGCCGCGGCCCTGGTGCCGGGCGCGCACTCCATGGACTTCCAGCGCGTGGGCGACACGCTGGTGATGTCCGGGCCGGTGGACGGCCAGGACCTCGTGCGGCTGCGCAACCACCTGGCCGAAGGCGGCATCAAGCTCCTGCTGCTGCACGAAAGCCCTGGCGGCGACCTGTGGAACGGCTACCAGCTCGGGTACCGCATCCGGCAGGAGGGCCTGCCGACCGCCGTCTCCGGCAAGTGCGAATCGGCCTGCGGCCTCATCTTCCTCAGTGGCAAGGAGCGCTCGTTCAGCGACGGCCGCCCGATCGGCGTGACGATGCTCGGCCTGCACGGCGCGCACACCGTCGACACCCGCAGGCCCCTGCCGGAGCTCGCGCCTCGCATGGCGTACGTCATCAAGAGTGCCACTGGCAGCAAGTACCCCCCGGACCTGCTGGAGCGGACGGTGAACCCGCGCAACGCGGAGGACATGGTGTACAGCTTCCACCCGGTGCGCTACCCGGTGGATGCGCGCGCGCGCGGCGTGGTCGAGTGCCTGAAGCAGCCGGATGCCGCCTTCAAGTGCACGATGCTGGAGGGGCTCGACGCGCTCGGCATCGGCATCATCACCAACCCGGAGATCCTGCGCCTGCCCGAGGAGGTGAAGCAGTACCTCGGGCAACTGCCCTCCTGAGCGTGGACGCCGCGCGCCAGCGCAGCCTGGCCGGCTGGTGCGCCATCGGCGCCGGCGGCTTCATCGCATGGATGGTCCATCGGCACCCCGAGGGACTGCGTGCCCCGGCTTTCGTGGCTTATGCGGCAGCGGCGGCCTTCGCACTGGCCGGCCTGTCGATCCTCGCCGGCGAGCGCTGGAAAGCGTGGGTGCAGGGGTGGGCGGCCGTGGTGCTGGTGGCCTGCCTGGTCACGCCGGCCGTGTGGATCGCGTTCGGCAGCGGCGAACGCAGGTGCTCGCTCGGGCTCGCCCATGGACTGCTGCACCTGGCCGGGGCGAGCAGCGAGACCGCTTGCCGCGTCGCCTTCGGCATCGCCGCGGTGCTGGGTGTCGCGATCCTGCTGCTGTACGTGCGCCACGCGCTGCGCGCGAGCCGCACGCGATAGCCTTACGCCGCGCCGATGTTCGGCACCAGCGCGCCGGCCGGGTTGCCCGCCTTGAGCGCTGCGGTGAACTCCAGCATGCGGGCGATCGGCACCCGAGCGCGGTCGATCACTGCAGGGTCGACGAACACCTCGTTGGCGCCCGTCTCCAGCACGTGGGCGAGGCCGACCAGCCCGTTCATGGCCATCCAGGGGCAGTGGGCGCAGCTCTTGCAGGTGGCGCTGTTGCCGGCGGTCGGCGCCTCGATGAACACCTTGCCGGGGTTCAGCGTGCGCAGCTTGTGCATCATCCCGTTGTCGGTGGCCACGATGAACTCGCGCGCGTTCATCTCTCGCGCCGCCTTCAGGATGGCGGAGGTCGACCCGACCGCATCGGCGAGCGCCACGACGTCGGCCGGCGACTCGGGGTGCACCAGCACCTTGGCGTCGGGGTACTGCTTCTTCAGGTCCAGCAGCTCGAAGGCCTTGAACTCGTCGTGCACGATGCACGCGCCGTTCCAGAACACCATGTCGGCGCCGGTCTCGCGCTGGATGTAGCCACCCAGGTGCTTGTCGGGCGCCCACAGGATCTTGTGGCCCTTGTCCTTGAGCGCGCGCACGATGTCCAGCGCGCAGCTGGAGGTGACGAGCCAGTCCGAACGCGCCTTCACGGCGGCGCTGGTATTGGCGTAGACCACCACCGTGCGGTCGGGATGCTGGTTGCAGAACGCGTTGAATTCGTCCGCGGGGCACCCGAGGTCCAGCGAACAGGTCGCATCCGTGTCCGGCATCAGCACGCGCTTTTCGGGCGACAGGATCTTGGCCGTCTCGCCCATGAACTAGACGCCGGAGACCACCAGCGTCTGCGCCGCGTGCTCGCGGCCGAAGCGCGCCATCTCCAGCGAGTCGCTGACGATGCCGCCCGTTTCCTCCGCCAGGTCCTGCAGGTCCGGGTGCACGTAGTAGTGCGACACCATCACCGCATTGCGCTCCTTCAGCAGGCGCTTGATGCGCTCCTTCAGCTCCGTGCGCTCGTCCGGCAGTGGCTCGACAGGCACGCGGGCCCAGGCGAACCGGGTGTCGCAGGTGCTCCCGGGCAGCGGGTGCTCGTATTCGACTTCCTTGATCGGGATGACCGGGCTGCTCATCAGATGTCTTTCAGCCGCATCGAGAAGTCCGTCGCCTTGACGTCCTTCGTCAGCGTTCCCACGGAGATGCGGTCGACGCCGGTCTCCGCAAGGGTGCGCAGGCGTTCCATCGTCACGCCGCCGGAAATTTCCAGGATCGCGCGGCCGGCGGTGATGCGCACGGCTTCCCGCATGTCGTCCAGGCTCATGTCGTCCAGCAGGATCATCCTGGCGCCGGCGTCCAGCGCCTCCTGCAGCTCGGCGAGCGTCTCTACCTCGATCTGGATGAAGCTCGCCTGCGCCGCCACGCGCTGGGCCGCCTGCAGCACCGGCGCGATGCCGCCGGCGGCAGCAATGTGGTTTTCCTTGATCAGGACGGCGTCGTACAGGCCGATGCGGTGGTTGCTGCCGCCGCCGACGCGCACCGCGTACTTCTGCGCCAGGCGCAGCCCGGGCAGCGTCTTGCGCGTGTCCACGATGCGCGCGCGGGTGCCGCGCACGACATCCACATAGGTGGCCGTCTTGGTGGCGACGGCACTGAGCATCTGCAGGAAGTTCAGGGCCGTGCGCTCGGCGCTGAGCAGCGCGCGCGCCGAGCCTTCGAATTGCACCACCACCTGCCCTTTCGTGCACCGCTCGCCTTCCGGCACCAGCCACTCGAGCTGCACGCCGGGGTCCATCTGGCGCAGGGCCGCCTCGACCCACGGGGCGCCGCAGACGACCGCGTCTTCCTTGGCGACGATGCGGGCCTGGGCACGGCGGGCCGGATCGACCAAGCCGGCAGTCAGGTCGGCGTCGCCGACGTCTTCGGCAAGCGCCCGCGCCACGTCGCTGCGGGCGAGCTCGGCGACCGCGGCAGGGGAGAAATCGAAGACACGGCTCATGGGGTGAGCATAACTTCTCGCCCATTGCCCTGCTGGCGGCCCCTAATGAGTCGCCTCCCACACGGGCGCACGCGCGGCGCTGACTGCGCGCCGGCCCCTGCACCCGGACAATGGAACCCATGGAAACGAGCTATCCCACCACCGCCCCGGACCGCGCGGAGGTCGATGCGCTCAGCGGCGCCACCGTGCTGGAGTTCGGCACCGGCTGGTGCGGCTGGTGCCGCGGCGCGCAGCCGCTGATCGGGCAGGCGCTGCAGTCGCATCCGGACGTTCGCCACATCAAGGTCGAAGACGGCCCCGGCCGGCCGCTGGGCCGCAGCTTCCGGGTGAAGCTCTGGCCGACGCTGGTGTTCCTGAAGGACGGGCAGGAGGTCGCGCGCGTCGTGCGGCCGTCGACGGCCAGGGAACTGGAAGAGGCCCTGGCGCGGGCGGTCTGACGACCGGATGTTGGGGTGCGCTTCGCGCAACCCAAGCTACGAAATCCGGGCTCCTGTAGGTTGGGTTGCCGAAGGCACCCCAACGTTTTCGCTCGCCGGATCGCGCGCCATCAGGCGCGCAACGGCTTCCTGCGGTGTCGCGTGCCCATCGAGCAGGTCCACCACCGCGCTGCTGATCGGCATGTCGACCCCCAGACGCCCCGCCCTTTCGACGACCGTCCGGGCGCTGTAAACGCCTTCG
>DATAGN010000414.1:0-5664 GCA_036263715.1 Ramlibacter sp. | reverse complement strand
TGGATTCCCGCCTCCGCGGGAATGACCGTCACCTCAGCTGCCGCTCCATGAACTGCAGCACCCGCTCATCCCGGAAATAACTGCAATGGTGCGTCGCCTCGCTGACGCCCAGGTCCTGGAAAGTCCCCAGCACCTTCTTCTCCCCCAGCTGCGCCATCGCCTCCAGGTCCACCACCAGGTCGTTGCCACCCGGGAACACCAGGTCCGCCGCCGAATACGCGATCTGCTCCTTCACGTGCGTGAAGCGGCGCCAGAACTTCCAGCCCTCCGCGCTCTCGCCCGGACGGAAGCTCACGCCGATGCCTGACAGCTCCGGCTGCGTGCGCCACTCTTCGTCGAACAGCTGCCGAATCTCCAGGTTGTTGCGGATGCGCTGCTGCGCGGCCAGCCCGGGGACCAGCGCCACCGCGGCATCGACGATGGGCAGGTTGCTCCCCAGTCGCAGCGTCTTGCCGAAGATGCGCGCCAGCCCCGCGGCACCCGCGGCCAGCGGCTGCGCCAGGCTGAAGGCGCTGCTGCCGCGCGCCAGCACGTCGCCCACGTTTGCAAGCATGTCGAGCGCCGTGCGCAGCTGGTACGGTGACGCCAGGCTGGTCCCGGTCAGCGGCGAACCGACGAACACCACGCGGCGCACGGGCACGTCGGCCAGCCGCAGCAGCCACGCAACCACGAGCCCGCCGCGGCTGTGGCAGACGATGTCGATCGGCCCCTTCACCTTCGCGATCGCGTGCATCAGGTCGATGGCGTTCGACCAGGGCCCGACCGACAGCGTGGGATGGTCGAAGCACAGCATGGCCGCATAGCGTGACTTGTCCTGCCATTGCGAGAACAAGGCGCGGCCCGCCGGCGTGGCCGCCAGTTCGTCGCTGAACATCGCGCCCTTGCTGAAGGTGCCGTGCACCAGCAGCAGGGTGCGTCCATTGATTTGCGGGACGCGCACCGGCTGCCAGGCCGCGCCGTCCCAGCGCTTGAGGCCGCGCCCGGGCGTGAGCTTCCCGTCCAGGTTCTCCAGGGCCTCGGTCACCTGGTTGGGCGCAAGGTCCGCGAACTGGAAGCGCTTGACGATGACTGGCGCATCGATGCCGTGCGCCCGGTACGCGCGCCGGCCGCTGTGGGCATAGCGCGCCGGCGGCTGGTAGATCCAGCGCAGCACGCCGTCGGGGTCGCGCGTGAGGTCCAGGGCCGAGCGGCCGTCTTCCTCGCGTGCGTCATAGCTGCGGCGGCGCCGGCGCTGGATCGAGACCTTCTCCAGCGGCCTGGCCGGCTCGCTGAGTCCGAGCTCCGCATCGACCGCATCCCACAGGGGCAGTGCGCCGGCGTTCATGCTGCGTCCTCCACGATCGGCAGGGGCGTGACGCCCTTGCCGCGCGCCTGCACGATATCGAGCAGGGAATGGAAGTCGCCGGGCGCAGCCAGTGCCTCGATGCCGGCGTGGATCGCGGCGACGAAGCCGGTGTTCTCGGTCAGGCGCACCGTCTCGATCGGCACCAGTTCGCGTGCACGGATGCGCGCGGCGATCTCGCGATGTGCGTCGTGGCCCGTGGTCTGCCAGGCGCAGCGCTGGATGTCCGCCGACGATGCGGACGCGATCACCGGCGCGGGAGCGTCCTCGCCCTCGGGAAAGACGGCCTGGCTGAACTTCTCCTGGAAGCTGCGATGCCGCCAGTACCCGGGCAGCGCATGGCCGTGCAGCAGGAAGACCACGGGATAGATGTCGACCAGCTCCAGGCACGCCGCCAGCAGCAGCGCGAGGTCGATGCAGGTGCCGGCCGCATTGCGCTGCACCGTGGTGGGCGTGCGCAGGCGCTGCGAGTCGAGCAGGCTGCTGTACGAAGGCGGCGGGTTGATGTAGCCCAGTTCCCAGTCGTGCACCAGCGTGGCCCAGATCGCCTGCACCTGCAGGTCAACCTCCATCAGCTCCTGTTCGTCCGGGTTCTCGTCCGTGCTGACCGCCTGGTAGCCCTCGAAGCCCGCCGTGGGATCGTCGCGCAGCACGCGCACGTAGCGCTGCGCCTGCTGCACCGCGCGCATCACCGCGGCGTCGCGCGGCAGCACGAAGGAGGGCAGCCAGCGCGCGTCGTCCTCGGTGTCGCGCCACTGGTCCACCGGCCGCAGCTGGATGCGGTGGCTGGCGCGGGTGAGCACCTGGCCGTCGACGGCGAGTTCCACCGTCACGCTGCTGTTGACCATCTCGCGCACGGAACGCACCAGGCCGGCCGTGAGCGGCACGTGCACCAGGTCCTTGATGTTCCAGCGATCGTCGGCCTCGCCCACCACGATGGTGTGGCTCCAGGTGGCGACCTCCATCCCGAGCTGCAGTTCCACTTCGACCGAGATGCGGCTGCCGGGCGTGGCTGCATTGCGCTCCACCACCAGCTTGCGAAACAGCCCGCGGCCCGTGTTGTGCAGCACCGAGTAGTTCAGCTCGGTCGCGGCCTGCGCTTCGATCGTGGGAGGACCCGCGCGGCGCGGAGCGGCGGCGATGTCCTGCTTTGTGCGCACGGGCGCGTCGAGCCTGGTGGCCGACCAGAGCGTGATGGCGGTGGCGCGGCGCGCGTTGGGTTCCTGGCGCGCGCGCTCCCAGCTGCGCGCGAAGGCCGGTGCGATGGCGCCGTCCAGGTACATCAGCTGGCCATAGAGCCGGTCGAAGAAGTATTCGGCCAGGGCGTCGTCGATCTCGCCGTAGAAGCCCACGGCGCTGAGCGCCGCGCCTTCCCCCACCAGCAGGGCGGCCGTGCGCGGGCCGGAATTGCCGATGCTGACCGAGATGAGCGCCGCAGGCGAGGGCTGGCCGCCCAGCGCCGCGGCCAGCGCGTGCGCCGTGACCACGCACGGCCGCCCCTGCTCGCTGGTGAGGAAGTAGCCGTCCTGCAGCGCGCGATCGTCCTTCAGCAGGTTGGCCAGCGTGTGCGTCTCGGTGCCGAGCACCAGCGCTTCCTCCGTCTCTCGGCCGGTGGTGTCGGGGAAGACGTCGACCAGCGTCTGCGGGCCCGAGACCTCGCGCAGTTCGCGCAAGCCTTGCACGTTGTCGAAGCCGGCCAGGTGGACGAGTGCCGGTTTTAGTCGATGTACCTGGTCGGCGAGCGTCTGGAGCGTGGGGTTCTTGAGGACGACGACCTGGGTGTCGCCGAGCGCGCGCTTGAGGCGATCGAGCTCCTCGTCGAAGATCCAGGCTTCGGCCAGCCGGCCGGGTGCGCTTTGCACGAAGAGGAAGACGGGTGCGAGCGGGCCCGCGCGTGCGGGCTCGCCGCGGGGGAACAGCTCGCGCATCACCGCGAAGGGATGGTCCGCCGTGCCGCGTAAGGAGCGGGTGGCCGCGGCCAGCACATATTCCCAGGGGAAGATGCGCGCGGCCCAGGCGAGGGTTTCGTGCTCGTAGGGGATGTGCACGATCACGGTATTGGAACCCGCGATCGCCTTCAGCGCGGTGGCGTCTAGCCCGAAGTTCGCGAGCGTCGCGGCGGCGTCCTGTTCGTGGCGGCTGCGGGCTTCGGCGCTGTCGACCCAGCGTTGACGGGCGCGTAGGACGTAGCTCCAGCGGATGGCTTCGGCGGCAAGGGAGCGGCGGGTGCCAGCATCCGTGTCGCTCGCCTGCAGCTTGAAGGTCTTGCCGCCCGCGCGTACGCTGATCGCGCGCAGGTCGGCGTCGCCGCGCTCTGTGGCCATGGTGGTCCCCCCCTGCGGTGGATGGTAGGGGGGATGGGGGGAGGGCGTCCAGCGGGGTGGCGGCAGCTGGTTTTGCCGGGTTGCGCGGGTTTTATCCGACGTGTGTGCCGGCGTTCTTGCCTCCCAGGCCTGCGCACGGCACTTGGCGGCTGCTGGTTGCGGAAGGGAGGCTCGGTGTTATCCGGCGCTTCTGCGGGGTTTGCGGGGAAAGTTATTAAAGGGGTGGATGTTCGAGGAGCCGCGATCCGGATATAAATCAAGGACTTGGGGCGGTCGCCTCGAGAAGGGGCGCAGATGGTGGTCGGAGTGTTATGCGACTGAAATGCGGCATATAGCGAGTTAGACCTCACTTCAGCGTTCGCGGATCGAAATAGTAGGGGACGGAATTGAACTGCTTTGTGATCATGCCCTTTGCGGCGGAGTTCGACGACGTGTACGCCCTGATCAAGTCTACGGTGGAGAGCGTAGCCGCGGGCGGCACGCCGGGGCGCTGTTTCCGTTTGGACGAATCGCGCCCAGCAGGGAGAATTACAGACCGGCTTCTGGGTGAACTGCGGTCCGCGAGCATCTGCGTTGCGGACCTCACAGACACGAAGCCAAACGTGATGTGGGAGCTCGGGTTCGCCATGGCGCTTGGCAAACCCGCAGTTATCGTGACTCAGGACTTGCGGTCGTTGCCTTTCGACATCAAGGACATGCAGGGCATCGAGTACGACCGGAACCGGCTTAACGCCACGCTGCAAGCACCTCTACGCCAGTCGCTCCTCGACACCTTGGGTGCAATGGCTACCGAGCCGAAGAAGGATGACCAGCGCGACGTCGCTCTAGGCGCCCTTCTCACAGAAGTCTCCGAACTGAAGGGCATGGTCGGAGACATCGTGCGCACGTGGAAAGGAAGCGAACCCAAAGATCTGCAGTCTCCTGCTGAACTCCAGGCACTTGTGGGGCACTGGTTCAACACTGAAAGCCAGAGCCATGTGTACATACGCCAGATCCGCGGCGAACTTGTCGCTCCCTACTGCTTTGGTGGCGATGACAGTCTTACGGGTGTCTACTTTGGTTGGCAACGAACCGGGGACTACTGGTTTGCCCGCTACATGTGGTTGGAGGCAGATCTCTCTGGCTTTTCCTTCTTGCGCATGGAATCCGTCGACCGAATGAAGGGTGCATGGTGGTCTTCTGAATACGAAAAGGCGAGTCTGGAGACGCCGCCGCGAAGTGCGGGAGTGCCGGCGAACTGGATCAGAAAAACCGGAGGTGACGCTCCCGGATGGGCAGAAGAGTTCTTTGGGCGAGTGCAGCGCGAGGGATTGGCAAGCATTCTCACCAAGCGGTCAGAACTGGCAGAACCAATCCGACGTAAGCCGCGGAAGTGAACGGTGAGGTCTAACAGGTCGTTCGACACGGACACTCTGCGGCATTGCGCCGCCAGCCATGCGGGGGAGCATACGTCTCGCGGCGCAATGCCGCAGAGTGCCGGTCAACTCCGACATTAGACGGCAGGCATATGGCTGAAGAGTGGAGCGACTATCAAGAAGAGGCAGCCGAGTTCTTTCGGTCCCTTGGTCTTGAGGCAACTACCGATGCGACCGTTCAGGGCGTGCGGACCAAACACGATGTGGATGTCCTAGTGAAGTCGCGACACGCGGGCTTCGAGGTCACATGGATCGTTGAATGCAAGCACTGGAAGTCGCGGGGTTCGAAACTGCACGTGCTGGCCTTACGAGAGATCGTGACGGATCTCGGGGCCGACCGCGGAATTCTCTTGTCTGAGAGCGGGTTTCAGAGCGGGGCCGCGGAGGCTGCCGCACTAACGAACGTCCATCTCACATCTTTAGCTGACTCCCGGAAAACAGCCAAGGAGGAGGTCTTCGCCATGCGCCTCCGGGAGTTGTACGACCGGCTTGAAGCAGCTCGTGTCCGATACTGGGCTATTTCCAAGCGGGACCGAATTGAATGCGGTCTTCGCACCGATCTCTTCGAAACCGGATACTCAGG
>DATAGN010000413.1:0-2583 GCA_036263715.1 Ramlibacter sp. | reverse complement strand
CGCCTCGGGCTTCGAGTCGATCTCGATCTTGATCTTGGAGGCGGCCTCGTCGATCAGGTCGATGGCCTTGTCCGGCAGGAAGCGGTCGGTGATGTAGCGGTGCGAGAGTTCGGCCGCGGCGACGATCGCCGGGTCGGTGATCTCGACACCGTGGTGCACCTCGTACTTCTCCTGCAGGCCGCGCAGGATGGCGATGGTCGCTTCCACGGTGGGCTCGCCCACCAGGATCTTCTGGAAGCGGCGCTCGAGCGCCGCGTCCTTCTCGATGTACTTGCGGTATTCGTCCAGCGTGGTCGCGCCGACGCAATGCAGCTCGCCGCGCGCGAGCGCCGGCTTGAGCATGTTGCCCGCGTCCATCGCGCCCTCGGCCTTGCCCGCGCCCACCATGGTGTGCAGTTCGTCGATGAAGACGATGGTGGAGCCCTCGTCCTGGGCGAGCTCCTTGAGCACGTTCTTCAGCCGCTCCTCGAACTCCCCGCGGTACTTGGCGCCCGCGAGCAGCGCCGCCATGTCCAGCGACAGCACGCGCTTGTTCTTCAGCGTCTCGGGCACTTCGCCGGCGATGATGCGCTGCGCCAGCCCTTCGACGATGGCGGTCTTGCCGACGCCGGGCTCGCCGATCAGCACCGGGTTGTTTTTGGTGCGGCGTTGCAGGACCTGGATGGCGCGGCGGATTTCCTCGTCGCGGCCGATCACGGGGTCGAGCTTGCCCATGCGGGCGCGCTCGGTCAGGTCCAGGGTGTACTTCTTCAGCGCCTCGCGCTGGCCTTCTGCTTCGGCGGAATCCACGTTCTGTCCTCCCCGTACGGCATCGACCGCCGCTTCGAGCGCCTTGCGCGCCAGCCCGTTCTCGCGGGCGATGCGGCCGATATCCTGCTTCGTTTCTGCGAGCGCCAGCAGGAAGTTCTCGCTGGCGATGAACTGGTCGTTGCGCTTGAGCGCCTCCTTCTCGGAGCCTTGCAGCAGCGCCGCCAGGTCGCGGCCGACCTGGACCTGCTCCTGCCCCTGCACCTGCGGCAGCCGGTGCATCGCGCCTTCGGCGGCGGCCAGCAGGCCGGGCACGTTGACGCCCGCCCGTTGCAGCAAGGCGCGCGGCCCATCCTCCTGCCGCAGCATCGCGACCAGCAGGTGCGCGGGCTCGATGTACGCGTGGTCGTTGGCGAGCGCCAGGCTCTGGGCGTCGGCCAGCGCTTCCTGGAACTTGGTGGTGAGCTTGTCGAGTCTCATGGTGGTGGAAATACCTCGTTACGGCCCAGATAGGCCTTGCGCGGTACTTTTCAAGGCCAATGGTGGACCAGGGCGGCTTTCCGCGGGGGTGCTGCATAGAATCCGGCCATGCAGATCCACCAGATGTCGGTCACCTACCTGCCGGAGCAGGACCGCATCCTCATGCGCATCAACACCACCGAAGGCGAGGAGATGCGCATGTGGCTCACCCGCCGCCTGATGGTGGGGCTGTGGCCGCTGCTGTCGAAGCTGCTCACCGAGCACCTGCTGAAGCTGGAATCGGCCGGCGCATCGCTGGCCGGCGCGAACCCCGAGCTGAAGAAGATGCTGGCGGAGTTCCGCAAGGAGGAGTTCCTGCAGCACGCCGACTTCGACACGCCCTACAACGAGGGGCAGCAGCGGCTGCCGCTGGGCGAGGAGCCGCTGCTGGTGACCGACGTGGATGCGACGCCGCTGGCCAATGGCCCCTTGCGCCTGAACTTCAACGAGCGTCCGCCCAATGGCGCCACCAAGCCGCGCAGCTTCCAGATGGAGATGCAGCCCAAGCTGATGCAGGGGCTGATGCACCTGCTGGACCAGGCGCTGATGCAGTCGCAGTGGCGCGAGGCTTTCGTTCCGCCCGTGGGATCGGCCGAGCCCGCGCAGGAAGATGGCGACGGGGCGAAGCCGCGGTATTTGAACTAGTCTCCCTCTCCCGCACGCGGGAGAGGGAGCAAGGCACCTACTTCTTCTCCAGCGCGAAGCCCGCCACCTGCTTGTAATCGTCCGAGATCCGCCGCAGCTCGTCCTGGCTCACCAGGTCGTCGATCGTTCCGGGGAAAGGCCGGCCGCCACTGAGCTCGTCGGCCTTCATGATGATGAAGTCCGGCGGCACCGTGCGGTTGGTCTCCACCACTTTCGCGGTCACCGGCAGCCGCTCCGCCTCGTACGCCTTCAGCACGGCCACCGGGTCGCCGCCCTGCGCGAACAGGCGCGACAGCGCCGCCGCATCCAGCAGGGCCTGCGCGCTGCCATTGGAGCCGCGCGGGTACATCGGGTGCGCCGCGTCCCCGAGGAAGGTGACGCGGCCGAAGGTCCACTGCGCCACCGGGTCCTTGTCCACCATCGGGTATTCGAACAGGGCGGTGGACTTGCTCACCAGTTCGGGGAAATCCAGCCAGTCGAACTTCCAGTCGGCGTAGAAGCGCATGAAGTCCTCGGCGCGTCCCGGCTGGTTCCAGTCGTTCATGCCCGCCTCGGGCTGCCGGATCTCGGTGGTCCAGTTGATCAACTGGTTGCCCTGGCCGTCCACGTTGTCGATGATCGGGTAGATCACGGCCTTGCCGGTCTCCACCGTGCCGATGCGGATGTAGCTCT
>DATAGN010000412.1:0-1809 GCA_036263715.1 Ramlibacter sp. | reverse complement strand
CGAGCTACTCGCGGCCGTTCCTCGCGCATGCATCCATCGGCCCTTCGTGCGGCGTTGCGCATTTCCATGGCGGCCGGCTGGAGGTCTGGACGCACGCGCAGGGCGTGTATCCGATGCAGAAGGATCTCGCCTTGCTGCTGGGCATGCCGGCGCAAGCCATCACGGTGACGCACATGCAGGGCGCGGGCTGCTACGGCCACAACGGCGCCGACGATGCCGCGGTGGACGCTGCGCTGCTGGCGCAGGCGCTGCCGGGCCGGCCGGTGCAGGTGGTGTGGAGCCGCGAGGACGACCTCACGCGGGCGCCGTTCGGCGCGGCGATGGCGGTGGACCTGGAGGCGACGGTGGACGGCGGCCGCATCGTCGGCTGGCAGCACGAGGTCTGGTCCAACGGGCACAGCCTGCGCCCGGGTCGGATGCCCGTGCCGGTGTTCCACGCAGCGCCGCTGCTGGAGCCGGCGTTCGAGCGCCAGGTGGCGATCAACATGCCGGTGGCAACCGGTGGCGGCGCCGAGCGCAACGCGATCCCCACCTATGCGTTCGGGCATCACCGCGTCACCAGCCACCGCGTGCTGGCCATGCCGCTGCGCACGTCGGCGCTGCGCTCGCTCGGTGCGCACTGCAACGTGTTCGCGTCCGAGTCGTTCAGGGACGAGATCGCGGGCGACCTCGGCGTCGACGCCGTCGAATTCCGTTTGCGCCACCTGCAGGATCCGCGCGGCCGCGCCGTCCTGGAGAAGGTCGCGGCGATGGCGCGCTGGTCAAGCCGCGACCGGCGCGAAGGCGAGGGCTTCGGCGTCGGGTACGCGCGCTACAAGCACAACGGCGCGTACTGCGCGGCGATCGCACGGATCGAGGCGCAGCACGACATCCGGGTGAAGCAGGTCTGGATCGCCGCCGACGTCGGCCGGGTGGTGCATGCCGACGGCGTGCGCAACCAGCTCGAAGGCGGTGCGATCCAGACCGTGAGCTGGGTGCTGAAGGAGTCCGTGCAGTTCGATCGCACGAGGGTGCTGAGCGGCAGCTGGAGCGCTTACCCGATCCTGCGCTTCACGGAAGTCCCCGCCGTGGAGATCGCGGTGCTCGACCAGCCCGGCGAGAAGTCCATGGGCGCAGGCGAGCCGACGCATGGACCTCTGGCCGCGGCGATCGCCAACGCACTGGCCGATGCGGTCGGCGTCCGCGTGCGCGACATGCCCCTGACCTGGGACCGCGTGCAGCGCGAAGCGCTCGCAAACTGAATCAGGCTTCCAGCCAGGCGATCGCCTGGCCTTCGTCGGTGAACACGGTGAGGTTGATGCCCGAGCGGCGCGCCGTCTTTTCGCTGGCGCGGGTAATGCGGTCGGCCGGAACGACGGAAGCGATGCGGTGCAGGTGCCCGAGTTGCCGTGCCACCTCCTCGCCCACGGCGAAGTGCTCGGTGAACGTGGTGAGCGTGCGGATCCCGCGCAGGTCGAAGAGCACGCGCCGCGTCGGCCACTCCATGGTTTCCACTCCGACCAGTTGCAGGAAGGACAGGAACTGGCCGAGCGTCGGCTCGCCTTCGACCCGCACGACCGAATACCTGTCCCGGTGCGCGACGTTGAAGGTCAGGCTCATGGGGCGGCAGCATAAGGGAAGCTTCGTGCCCCGACGACCCGCATTTTTCCTGCGGGTCCGTCCCACAAGCCCAGCAAGTGGGACACGGCTGACGTTGCCCGGCAATCGGCCCGCAGAGCCACGTCGGTGGCCCATCTGGAAAAAAGCACAGCAGCGCGGCGCACCATGTTCTCCTACGAGCCTGTCGGCGATTGGACGACGAGGCAAGAC
>DATAGN010000411.1:0-13116 GCA_036263715.1 Ramlibacter sp. | reverse complement strand
TCGTGGCTCATGTTCGCGAGGAACTGCGACTTGTGCAGGCTCGCGGCCTCGAAGCGTTCACTGCGCAGCTCACTGTCCCGGCGCTTGATGAACTGCGCAATCTGGCTGCCCATGGCCTGGACGACGGCAAGCAGGGCCTCGTCCGGTTCAGCGATCTCGCGGCCGTAGAACTCGATGACGCCGAGGGGTTGCCCCCCGGCCGTGATCGGAAAGCCGAAGGCGCAGTGCAAACCTGCCTTGGCGGCGATGCCGCCGCGCCGGAAGCCGGCCACCTGGGCCACGTCGGGAAACCACAGGGGTGCACCTTCCATCCACACGCGCCGCACGAGTCCGCCCGTGTGGGTCTTTGGCGGCACATCGGTCGTCCACGCGGGCGCTTCGTTGACCGTCTGCGCGGCACCGGCGACGAACTCCGCGACTTCCGGTGCATCCACATGCCAGGTCTCGGCGCATCGCAGGACCTGCGCCTGCTCGTCCCAGCACCAATGCGCACCGCACGCCCATTCCAGGCTCTCGCAGATGGTGCGTATGACGCGTGTGATTGCGTCTGCCGAATCCTGTGCATCGGCCAGCACGCGCGTGACGGCATGCTCCATGGCGCGCCGCTTCTCTGCCTGCTTACGGGTGGTGACGTCGAGGATGGTTCCGACCAGCACGGTCTCGCCCGCTTCCGCCGCCGGAACCAGGGACCTGGAATACAGCGCGTCGCGGCGGCCCTTGGGAGTGTCCAGGCTCGTCTCGAATTCCTGGCTGCCTCCATGCGTCCAAAGCTCCTGGTCGCGAAGCTGCAGGAGCGCGGCCGCCTCGCCTTCCAGGTACTTCACGGCGTGCAACGGTTGTCCGAGCACCGTTGCGCGGGAAACACCGAAGTAGCGTTCCCACGCTGCGTTCACCACCAGGTAACGTCCTTCGGAATCGCGGACATAGACCGGGTTCGGGAGCGCCTCCAGGAGTGCAGTCTCGAAAGGCATCGCGCCTGCGGAATGGGAAGTGCTTGTGTGTGTCATGTCTTCCCTTGGCGACCTCTGGGCTGGGCCGGCTTGCGCGGCCCATAGTAGGACAACGCACACACGCACGCAATTGACTCCAACGCGACCGAGCGCTGATGAGCCAGGGCACGCGGGGCAATCGCAGTACGCCGCGCGCACGAATACCTGAGCTATCGTGCGTGGTGACGGCGGGAAACGGGCTACCCTGCCGGAAAACGCACCGGAGACCAACGATGGCCAGCATCTTCGACCAGGACCTGCCGCGCAACGAGGCGAACTACACCCCCATTTCACCGCTGTCGTTCCTCGACCGCGCGGCGGACGTGTATCCGCAACGCACCGCGGTGATCCACGGCGGCCTGCGACGCAGCTGGTCGCAGGTCTACGAACGGTGCCGGCGGCTGGCCAGCGGCCTGCAGCGGGCCGGCGTGGGCAAAGGGGACACGGTGGCCGTGATGCTGCCCAACGTGCCGGCGATGGTGGAGGCGCACTTCGGCATTCCCATGGCCGGCGCGGTGCTCAACACGCTCAACACGCGACTGGATGCGCAGGCGATCGCCTTCATGCTCGATCACGGCGAAGCCAGGGCCGTCATCGTCGATCCCGAGTTCGCGCCTGTGATGCGCCAGGCGATTGCGCTGCGCCAGCAGTCACGCGAGCTGCTGGTGGTCGACGCCGAAGATGCGCTCTTCACCGGCGACGCGCAGCGCATCGGCAGCACGACCTACGAGGCCTTGCTGGCGACGGGCGACCCCGCTTTCGCCTGGCAGCTCCCGGCGGACGAATGGGATGCGATCGCGCTGAACTACACGAGCGGCACCACCGGCAACCCCAAGGGGGTGGTCTACCACCACCGCGGCGCGGCGATCAACGCGATCTCCAACATCCTCGAATGGGACATGCCCAAGCACCCGGTGTACCTGTGGACGCTGCCCATGTTCCACTGCAACGGCTGGTGCTTCCCGTGGACCGTCGCCGCGCGCGCCGGCGTCAACGTCTGCCTGCGCAAGGTGGAAGCGCAGGCGATGGCCGATGCGATCCGCGAACACGGGGTCACGCACTACTGCGGCGCACCGATCGTCCACGGCATGCTGGTGAACGCGCCCGATGAACTGCGGCAGGGGCTGCCGCGCGGCGTGAAGGCGATGGTGGCCGGCGCGGCGCCGCCCGCGTCCCTGATCGAAGGCATGGAGAAGCTTGGCTTCGACCTGACGCACGTGTACGGCCTCACCGAGGTGTATGGGCCGGCGACGGCGTGCGCCAAGCACGATGCGTGGGACCAGGTGGACATCGGCGAGCGCGCACGGCTGAACGCGCGCCAGGGCGTGCGCTACCACCTGCAGCGCAGCGCCCGCGTGCTCGATCCGCAGACGATGCAGCCGGTGCCCTGGGACGGCGAGACCATGGGAGAGATCATGTTCCGCGGCAACATCACGATGAAGGGCTACCTGAAGAACGCGAAGGCGACGCAGGAGGCCTTTGCCGGCGGCTGGTACCACACCGGCGACCTGGCGGTGCAGTACCCGGACGGCTACATCAAGATCAAGGATCGCAGCAAGGACATCATCATCTCCGGCGGCGAGAACATCTCGTCGATCGAGGTCGAGGACGTGCTCTATCGCCATCCCGAGGTGCTGGCTGCCGCGGTGGTGGCCAAGCCCGA
This sequence comes from Ramlibacter sp., assembly GCA_036263715.1. Taxonomy (GTDB): domain Bacteria; phylum Pseudomonadota; class Gammaproteobacteria; order Burkholderiales; family Burkholderiaceae_C; genus Ramlibacter. Next base: position 10,464 of record DATAGN010000411.1, on the reverse strand, counting down.
TCCGAAGTGGGGCGAGACGCCTTGTGCCTTCGTGGAGCTGAAGGCGGGCTCGCAGCTCACCGCGCAGGAGGTGGTGGCGCATTGCCGGAAGCACCTGGCGGGCTTCAAGGTGCCCAAGGCGGTGGTGTTCGGCGAGTTGCCGAAGACGTCGACGGGGAAGATCCAGAAGTTCGAGCTGCGCAAGCAGGCGGGGTCGGCGGCGGCGATCGACGTCTAAACCAAACAACCGGACGCAGAGGACGCAGAAATTACGCAGAAAACGCAGAAGGAACAGCCAATCCAGTATTGGTTTCTTTTGCGTCCTCTGCGTAACCTTTGCGTCCTCTGCGTCCGGTTGTTGGAATTTTTCAGCTCTTCATCGCCAACCCGAGCTTCTCGACCATCGCCTTTTCCTTGACGTACTGCTCGCGGATGAACTTCTCGTACTCGGCGCTGCCCATGTAGATCACCGACTGGTCGTACTTCTCGAAAGTGGCCAGCACCGCGGGATCTTCCAGCGTCCGGCGGAAAGCATCGTGCAGACGCCGCACCACCGCCGGCTCCATGCCCTTGGGCCCGCCGATGCCGAAGGGCGATTCGGAGATCGTGTCGAAGCCCAGCTCGTTGAGCGTGGGCACCGACGCCCACTTCTTCGTGCGCTTGGAGCCATAGGTCGCCAGCAGGCGCGCGGTGCCGGCATCCACGTGCGAGGACCAGCCAGTGGAATCGCTGTGCGCCATCGTGTGGCCCCCCAGCATCGCCTGCATGCCGTCGGCGAAGCCCTTGAAGGGCACGTGCTGCAGCTTGATGCCGGCCTTGTCGGCGAACTCCTCCACCGCCAGGTGCGGCGTGGTGCCCTGGCCGGGCGAGCCGTAGGAGAACTTGCCCGGGTTCGCCTTGGCGAAGTCCACCAGGTCCTTCACCGACTTGATCGGCGAGTCGCCCTTGACCACCATGCCGAAGGTGTAGCCGGTCATGTTGAGGATGTAGGTGAAGTCCTTGAGCGGATCGAACTGCATCTTCTGCATGTGGGGCAGGCGCGCAACGCCGATGGTCAGCTGCGACAGCGTGTAGCCGTCCGGCTTGGCCGAGACCAGTTCGTTGGGGCCCAGCATGCCGCTGGCACCTGCCTTGTTCTCGACGATCATCTGCCCGCCCAGGGCCTTGCTCGCGCTTTCGGCAATGGAACGCATCACCGCGTCGGTGGCGCCGCCGGCCGGCCAGGGGCAGATCAGCCGGATGGTCCGCGCGGGGAAGGCCTGCGCGAACGCGGGCAGCGCGACGGCGGCGGGTGCGGCAAGGGCAGCCTGGACGAGGCGGCGGCGCAGGCGGTTCGGCTGGGTCATCGGTGTCTCCTTGGGTGGTACCGGACACTATCCCAGCCCGCGCAGTCGCTTATGAGGGAAAGCCTGTAACGCCAGCCGCCCGCGCGACAGGTGAATCGGCATACTCGCCTGCATGTCCATGCTCAGTCCCGCCGGCGCCTATGTGCTGGCCCATCCCGGGACCTTCATGCGCCGGGTGCTCAAGGGCTTCCAGGCGAACCAGGGCCTGCTGCTCGCCGGCGCGGTGGCCTATTACGCGCTGCTGTCGGTGGTGCCGCTGCTGATCCTGGTGGTGATCGGGCTTTCGCACTGGGTGGACCAGAGCGAACTGCTCACCACGCTCGGGCGCTACCTGGAGTGGATCACGCCGGGGCAGGCCCAGGCCATCGTGCGGGAGCTGTCGAACTTCGTCGCCCATCGCGAGGTGATCGGCTGGGTGCTGTTCGCCACCATGCTGTTCTTCAGCTCGCTGGCGTTCACGGTGCTGGAAAAGGCGATGGCCGTGATCTTCCTGCACCGGTTCGCCATACGCAGGCGGCACTTCATGGTGTCGGCGCTGCTGCCTTACCTGTACATCCTGTCGCTCGGCGTCGGCCTGCTGGTGGTGACCTTCGTGGCCGGCGGCATCCAGGCGATGGGTCGCAACAGCATCCACTTCCTGGGCTGGGAATGGTCGCTGCAGGGCTTTTCCGGTGTGCTGCTCTACCTGCTGGGGCTGGTGGGCGAGATCTTCCTGCTGACCTCGATCTACATGGTGATGCCGGTGGGCAAGCTCTCGTGGCGGCATGCGCTGCTGGGCGGCGTGACCGCGGCGCTGCTGTGGGAGCTGACCCGGCGCGTGCTCGTCTGGTATTTCTCCGGCCTGTCGCAGGTGAGCGTCGTCTACGGCTCGCTGACCACGGCCATCGTCGTGCTGTTCACGCTGGAGATCGCCGCCACCTTGCTGCTGCTGGGGGCGCAGGTGATTTCCGAGTACGAGCGGATCGAGCGCAAGGGGCCCGATGCCGAGCCCCCTGCCAACAAGGTCCTGAAGACGTCCTAGTCCCCCATCACGATGCCCTCGCGGCGCGGGTCGGCGCCGCCCAGGAACATCGGCTTGCCGTGCACGTTGCCGATGGTGATGGCCTGCAGCCCGCTGGTCATGTCCTGCTCGCGCACCTCGTGCCCGCGCGCCTGCAGCGCCTGCACGACCGCGGGTGCGAAGCGCCGTTGCTCCAGCAGCGTCGGCCCGTTGTTGGAGCCGAAGTTGGGCAGGTCGATCGCCTGCTGCGGCGTCAGGCCCCAGTTCAGCACCCCGTAGATGGTCTTGGCGGTGAAGTGGATGATCAGCGCGCCGCCCGGGCTGCCGCCGGTCATGATCAGCTGGTTGGTCGCCTTGTCGAACACCAGCGTCGGTGCCATCGACGAGCGCGGACGCTTGCCCGGCTGCACGCGGTTGGCGATGGGCCGGCCCTGCGCGTCGGCGGGCGCGAAGCTGAAGTCGGTGAGCTCGTTGTTCAGCAGGAAGCCGCGCACCATCTGGCGCGCGCCGAACTGGTCCTCGATGGTCGTGGTCATCGCGATCGCATTGCCCAGGCCGTCGGCGATGCTGATGTGCGAGGTGCCGTACTCGGGTTGCTCGTCGCCTGGGGCGTAGCGGCTGGTCGCCTGGCCGGGCGTTCCCGGCTGGGCGCTCTTCATGCTTTGCGCGCCGATCAGGCGGGCGCGCGAAGCCAGGTACGCCGGATCCAGAAGGCTCATCCAGTTGCCGGCCGGCGGCTGCACGAAGTCCGGGTCGCCCAGGTACTGGCCGCGGTCGGCGAAGGCGAGGCGGGCGGCTTCGGTGTACAGGTGCAGCCACTCGGCCGACGGGACGCCGTTGTCCAGCGGCAGCGATGCCGCGTTGGTCTGGTTCAGCATGCCGAGGATCTGGCCGACGGCAATCGCGCCGGAGCTCGGGGGCGGAAAGCCGCAGATGCGGTAGTCGCGGCTCTGGGCGCGCCAGTCGTGGCAGAGCGGCGCGCGTTTCTTCGGCTGGTAGTTCGCCAGATCTGCGAGCGACAACTTGCCGGGGTTGGTCGGGTGCTTCTGCACCTTGTCGACGATGGCCTGCGCGATCTCGCCTTCATAGAACGCGCGCGAGCCTTCCGCGGCCACGCGCCGCAGCACGGTGGCGAGCTCCGGGTTGCGCAGGCGCGTGCCGACGGCGACCGCCTCGCCATTGGGCTGGAAGAAGTAGGCCCGCGCCGTGGGGTCCTTCTGCAGGTGCGCGTCGCCCCGGGCCTGGGTGTTCAGCCGGGGGCTGACGGGAAACCCCTCCTCGGCCAGCCGGATCGCCGGCTGGAACAGGGTGGCCCACGGCAGGCGACCGTACTGCCGGTGCGCCATCTCGAGCATCTTGATCGTGCCCGGCACGCCCACCGAGCGGCCGCCGACCACCGCGTCGTAGAAGCCCAGCGGCTTGCCGTCGGCGCCGATGAACAGGCGCTCGTCCGCTGCGGCCGGCGCAGTCTCGCGGCCGTCGAAGGCCTCGACCTCGCGGCCGTTGTAGTGCAGCAGGAAGGCGCCGCCGCCGATACCGCTGGACTGCGGCTCCACCAGCGTCAGCACCATCTGCACGGCGATCGCCGCATCGATGGCGGACCCGCCGGCCTTGAGCACCTGGTAGCCCGCATCGGTGGCCAGCGGATTGGCGGCGGCGACGGCGAACTTCGTCGTCGCCCAGCCCGGCTTGGGCGTCAGGCCCGAGGCGACCTCGGGCTGCTGCGGCAGCGCGGGGACGGTGTAGGTGAAGGTCCTGGGCGCGTTGGCGCAGGCGGCCAGCAGGGCTGCGGCCAGCAGCGAGGCGAGGATGGGACGGCGCATGTCGTGGTCTCCCGGGAAATGTGGCCCGGGCACTATAGGCCCTCGTCGTCGCCCGCGGGGGCGACTTACCTGGGCGCCAGCCGGATCGCGCCGTCGAGGCGGATCACCTCGCCATTGAGCATGTCGTTCTCGAAGATGTGCTTGGCCAGCTTGGCGTAGTCGTCCGGCGTGCCCAGTCGCGAAGGGAAGGGCACGCTGGCGGCCAGCGCGTCCTGCACTTCCTGGGGCATGCCGAACAGCATGGGCGTGCCGAAGATGCCGGGCGCGATCGTCATGTTGCGGATGCCGGTGCGGGCGAGGTCGCGGGCAATGGGGAGCGTCATGCCGACCACGCCGCCCTTGGAGGCGCTGTACGCAGCCTGGCCGATCTGGCCGTCGTAGGCCGCGACGGAGGCGGTGGAGATGATGCAGCCGCGCTCGCCCGTGGCTTCGGGCTCGTTCCTGCCCATGGCTTCGGCGGCGAGGCGGATCATGTTGAAGCTGCCCACCAGGTTGACCATGATGGTCTTCGTGAACACCTCGTACTTGTGAGGGCCGTTCTTGCCGACGGTGCGTTCGGCCGGTGCGATGCCGGCGCAGTTGACCAGGCCCATCAGCTTGCCCAGCGACAAGGCCTTGGCGACCGCCGCCTGGCCATCGGCCTCCTGGCTCACGTCGCATTTGACGAAGGCGCCGCCGATCTCGCGGGCGACCTGCTCGCCCTTGTCGGCCTGCATGTCGGCGACCACCACCTTGCCGCCGCTCGCGGCCAGCATGCGTGCCGTGCCCTCGCCCAGGCCCGAGGCGCCGCCCGTGACGATGAAGACCTTGCCGTTGATGTCCATGGGTGCTCCTTGGTGTGGTTGGCGGGATTATCCGGGCTCCACCGTCGTCCCCGCGGAGGCGGGGACCCAGGGCGCCCGCATTGAAAACGGCCGCAGTGCGGCCGTTCAGTGGAGCCCTGGATCCCCGCCTACGCGGGGATGACCTTGCTGCGCAAGGTCACTTGAACCCGACCCGGTCCAGCATCTGCTGCACCTTCACCGTGTTCGCACCGACCGCGGCCAGCGGAATGGTTTCGGCCTTGAAGTCGCCGCCACCGCTCATCGCTGCCAGCGCGGGGTTGTTCACCTTCACGCCCCGGGCCGTGGGCCACTCGTTGTTGCCGTTGGCGAAGTAGTTCTGCGCGTCGGCGCTGGCCAGGTACTCGAGGAAGCGCACCGCGGCAGCGGTGTTCTTCGCGTTCTTCGCAACCGCGCCGCCGGCGATGTTCAGGTGCGTGCCCCAGGACTGCTGGTTGGGGAACACGACGCCCACGCGCTCCATCAGCGCCTTGTCTTCCGGCGCGGTGGAACGCAGCAGGCGGGCGATGTAGTAGGTGTTGGTCACGGCCACCTGGCATTCGCCGGCACCGACGGCCTTGATCTGGTCGGTGTCGCCGCCCTTCGGATCGCGCGCCATGTTGGCCACGATCCCCTTGAGCCAGGCCTCAGCCTTCTGCTCGCCCAGGTGCTCGGTCACGGCGCCGAACAGGGACAGGTTGTAGGGGTGGGAGCCCGAACGCAGGCAGACCTTGCCCTTGTTCTTGGGATCGGCGAGTTCCTCGTAGGTGTCGACGTCCTCGCGCTTGACCTTGACCTTGTCGTACACCACCACGCGCGCGCGGGTGGAGAAGCCGAACCAGCTGGTGCCTTCGGCCGTGGGCTTGGCACGGTACTGCGCAGGGATGGCGTCGTCCAGGACCTTGGACTTGACCGGCTTGAACAGGCCGTCGACCTCGCCGCGGTACAGGCGCGCGGCATCCACGAGCAGGATCACGTCGGCCGGCGAAGCGGCGCCCTCGGCCTTCAGGCGGGCCAGAATACCGGCGTCGTCCGCGTCCACGCGATTGATCTTGATACCCGTGGCCTTGGTGAAATTGGCGTACAGCGCCTCATCCGTCGAATAGTGGCGGGCGGAGTAGAGGTTGAGCACCTGCTCCTGGGCGCTGGCGGAGGTGGCCGTGGCGACGAGCAGCGTCGCGAGGGCGGCAGCCTGGAAAAACATCGTCTGTTTCCTTTCGAGAGTGGCCCCAACGGGGGCGGCTGGGTGGATGATAAAACAAATGCGAATCGTTCTCAGTAATATTGCTGCAAAGTTGCGGTGGATCAAGCCCGTCGCTCTCCTGCTGCTGGTGGCAGGCTGCGCCAGTGCGCCGAAGCCCGAGGCACCGCCCGTGCCCATCTCGCCGCCGGCTGCAGTGGCGCCCAAGGCCCCGCCGCGGGTCGGACTGGCCCTGGGTGGGGGCGCCGCGCGCGGCTTCGCGCACGTCGGCGTGATCCAGGTGCTGGAGGAGGCCGGCATCCGGCCCAGCCTGGTGGTGGGCACCAGCGCGGGCAGCCTGGTGGCGGCGCTCTACGCCAGCGGGCGCAACGCGCAGCAGCTGCAGGCCGCCGCCTTGGCCATGGACGAAGCGGCCTTTGCCGACTGGACGCTGCCGATCTTCAACCGCGGCGTGTTGCGGGGCGAGGCGCTCGCGCGCTACGTGAATGCGCAGGTGGGCAACCGGCTGATCGAGAACATGGCGCTGCCGCTGGGCATCGTCGCCACCGACCTGCGTTCGGGCGAGGGCGTCCTGTTCCGCCGCGGCGATACGGGCACGGCGGTGCGCGCGTCGAGCGCGGTGCCGGCGGTGTTCCTGCCGGTGCGCATCGGCAACCAGGAGTTCGTGGATGGCGGGCTGGTGTCGCCGGTGCCGGTGCGCTACGCCCGTTCCATGGGCGCCGAGGTGGTGATCGCGGTGGACATCTCCAGCGCGCCGGAAGGCAATCCTTCCGCCGACCCCTTGCAGATCCTGCTGCAGACCTTCGCCATCATGGGCAAGAGCATCAACACCTGGGAGCTGCGCGATGCCGACCTCGTGGTGCGGCCGGCACTCGCCGGCATGGGCAGCGGGGACTTCGCGGGCAAGCGTCGCGCCATCGATGCAGGACGCGCCGCCATGCAGGCGCTGCTGCCGAAGCTGCGCGCGGCCCTGGAAGCGAAGGCGCAATGAAAAAAGCCCCCGGTCTGGCGACTGGGGGCCAAGGGATCCTGAACCTTCCAGAAGGTGTCGAAGGACCCGAGGAGACAACCTGAAGGAACTCCCGTTCTTGCGAACAAGAGTATCCGATGGAACCTGCCTTCCCGGCGGAGTTCCCGCTCCACCGAAGTGGTGTCAGGAACCCGCAAATCTGATGCGGCTTAGGCGGCGCGCTTGCTCTTGGTCGCGCTCTTGCTGGCGTTCACGGCCGTGTTGGCCACGGCGTTGAAGTTCGCTTCGGCGACGTCGGTCGCCTGCTTCACGGCCTTCTGCACGGATTCCAGGGCGTTGTTGCCGGCGGCAACGGCGCTCTTGAACACGGCCACGGCGGTCTCGGAACCGGCCGGAGCGTTCTTGGCGGCGTTGTCCACGACGGCCAGGAACTTCTTCTGCGCGTCGGCGAACTGGACTTCCACGGTCTTGCCGAACTCGGCGCCGGTGGCGGCGCTGATGTCATAGAGGTGACGGCTGTAGGCAGCGGTCTTCTCGGCCAGGGGCTGGAACAGGGCGGCTTGGACAGCCAGCAGTTCCTGCGCGTCCTTGACGGCCATCATGGACTGGGTGGTTTCCTGGGCTTCCTGCAGCGCCAGCTTGCTGGCGGTGATGTTCAGTTCGACCAGCTTCTCGACGCCTTCGAAGGCCTTGGTGGTCAGGCCGAACAGGGTTTCGATTTGGGCCTTCTGGGCGGCCAGCATTTGCTCGGGGGTCATCATCATGGTTTCTCTCCTGAGAGGTAAAAGGGGACTTCGCTTGTCTGCCCTGAACCCATGTTGCAGCGCAGCATGGAAGAAGTATAAGGGCGTGTGCAGGCATTGCAAGCCTTTTTTGCTGCGTTGCAACAAATAAGTGTCAACCCCTGGCTGCAGCTCTGCCGCAGCAGCCCCGGACAATGCCGCGGATGCAGGTTTTCTACACCGACCGCTTCGTGCTGTCGCTGCCGCCGGGCCACCGCTTCCCGATGGGCAAGTACCGGCTGCTGCGCGACCGCATCGATGCGGAGCTGCCGGCGATCCGGCTCATCCACGCGCCACGCGCGACCGACGGCGAGCTCGCCCTGGTCCACACGCCCGCCTATGTCCAGGCGATCAGCGACGGCAGCGTCGACCCGAAGGTCCTTCGGGAGATCGGCTTCCCCTGGAGCGAGGCGATGGCGGAGCGGGCCCGGCACTCGGTGGGCGCCACCATCGCGGCCTGCCGCGCCGCTTTCGAAGAAGGCGTTGCCGCCAACATCGCAGGCGGCACCCATCATGCCTATCCGGAAAAAGGTGGCGGTTTCTGCGTTTTCAATGACGCCGCGGTGGCCGCGCGCCTGATGCAGGCCGAACACGGCCGCCGCCGGCGCCAGCCGCTGCGCGTGGCGATCGTCGACCTCGACGTGCACCAGGGCAACGGCACCGCGCGCGTCTTCCGCGAGGACCCGACGGTGTTCACCCTCTCGCTGCATGGCGCGAAGAACTTCCCCTTTCGCAAGGAGGCGAGCGATCTCGACGTCGACCTGCCCGATGGCACGGGCGACGATGCCTACCTGTCGGCGCTGGAGCGCGCGCTCGACGAACTCACCCAGCGCTTCAACCCCGAGTTCGTGATCTACCTGGCCGGCGCCGACCCGCACGAGGGCGATCGCCTCGGGCGCCTGAAGCTCACCTGGGACGGCCTGGAAGCACGCGATCGACGTGTGTTCGACTGGGCCTGGCAACGCGGGCTGCCGCTCGCGTTCGCGATGGCGGGCGGCTACGGCAACCGCCTGGAGGACACCGTGCAGGTGCAGGTCAACACCTTCGCGGTCGCGGTCGACTACTGGCGCCGCTGGCACAATCGCCCGCGATGAGCGCAGCACCACCGCCCAAGCCGCAGCCCGAAGGGCGCGCCGGCTACAAGGCCTTCCGCACGATCAGCACCCGCTGGATGGACAACGATGCCTACGGCCACGTCAACAACGTCGTGTACTACAGCTGGTTCGACACGGTGGTGAACGCGCACCTGATCGAAAGCGGCGCGCTCGACATCCACCATGGCGAGACCATCGGCCTGGTCGTCGAGACGCAGTGCAACTATTTCGCGCCGGTCGAATTCCCGCAGACGGTGGAAGCCGGGCTGCGCGTCGCGCGCGTCGGCGGCTCCAGCGTGCGCTACGAGGTGGGCCTGTTCCTCAAGGACCAGCCCGAGACCGTGGCCAAGGGCCACTTCGTGCACGTCTACGTCGATCGGGCCACGCGCCGCCCCACCACCTTGCCCGCCCAACTCCGCTCCGTCCTGGAGGCCTTGCAGTGACCCTTTCCCAAGTCTCCACCGTGGTTGCCGACCCGGGCAGCGTGGATGCCGCGATCGAGAGCCGCTTTTCCTGCCGCGCGTTCCTGCGCGACAAGCCGGTGCCGCGCGCGAGCATCGAGCAGATCCTGTCCGTGGCGAGCCGCGCGCCGTCGGGCACGAACACGCAGCCCTGGCGCGCCTACGTGCTGCAGGGCGCCAGCCGCGACGCGCTGGCCGACAAGGTCTGCGCCGCGCATGACGCGGTGTATGCCGACCCGACGCTCGCCACCGAGTACCGCGAGGAGTACGACTACTACCCGACCAAGTGGGTGTCGCCGTACATCGACCGCCGGCGCGAGAACGGCTGGGGACTCTACGGCCTGCTGGGCATCGCCAAGGGCGAGAAGGACAAGATGCATGCGCAGCACCAGCGCAACTTCCGCTTCTTCGACGCGCCCGTCGGCCTGATGTTCACCATGGACCGCATCCTCGGTCGCGGCTCCCTCATGGACTACGGCATGTTCCTGCAGAACGTCATGGTGGCCGCGCGCGCGCAGGGCCTGCACACCTGCCCGCAGGCGGCGTGGAACGGTTTCGCGAAGATCATCCTCCCGCACATCGGCGCCGGTCCGGACGAGATGCTGGTGTGCGGCATGTCGCTCGGGTACGCCGACGTCGACCACAAGGTGAACGGCTTCCACACGCCGCGCGAGCCGGCGGCGAACTTCACGCGCTGGGTGGAGTGACAAGACGCCCTCTCCCGCTTGCGGGAGAGGGCAGGGGTGAGGGCGGACGCGCGCCGCGTCCTGGGCTCAAAGCCGCCCGAACCGCTTCTTCGCGTCTTCCAGGCAATTCGCGCGGCCTTCGCCCGGCAGCATCTCGCAGCGCTCGCGCGCGGCATTGAACTGCGCCTGCGCGATGCGCTCGGCCTCGGCGCTGCGCTCGCGCACGGTGTTGTCGGCGCGCAAGTGCTGCTCGGCGACTTCCTTTTGCAGCTTCGCCTCGGCCTTCGCCTCGTTGAAGCTG
>DATAGN010000410.1:0-24746 GCA_036263715.1 Ramlibacter sp. | reverse complement strand
CAGCTTCTACCGCGCCGAGGTCGTGCAGAACCCGCGGTGGCACGAACGCCTGTTGAACTCTTTCCGCAGCGCCGTCGTCCGCGCGCTCCAACCCGCATGAAGCAAGCTCCCATCTCCCTCCTGATCTGCGCGCTCGGCGGCGAAGGCGGCGGCGTGTTGACCGAGTGGCTGGTCGAGGTTGCGCGCCACGCCGGCTATCCGGCGCAGGCAACGTCCATTCCCGGCGTCGCACAGCGCACCGGCGCCACCACGTACTACGTCGAAGTATTCCCCGTCGCCCAGCGCGACCTGGGCGGCAAGAAGCCGGTGTTCAGCCTGAACCCGGTGCCGGGTGCGCTCGACGCGATGATTTCGTCGGAGCTGCTGGAAACGGCACGCCAGGTGGGCAACGGCATGAGCTCGCCCGACCGCACGCTCGTCATCACATCCTCCGCGCGCACCTTCACCACGCAGGAGCGCATGCAACTGGCCGACGGCCGCGCGGACTCGGCGGAGCTGGTCAAGCTGGTGCAGCAGTTCAGCCGCGCGCACCAGGTGTTCGACATGGCGGCGATTGCCAAGGAAGCGGGCACCGTGGTCAGCGCGGTGATGCTCGGCGCCGTGGCGGGCAGCGGCCTGTTCCCGTTCCGGCGCGAAGACTACGAGGCCGTGGTCAAGGTGGGCGGCAAGGGAGCGGACGCGAGCCTGCGCGGCTTCGCCAGGGCGTACGACCTGGTGTCCAAGGGCAAGGTGCAGGCCGACTACATCGCGCAGGTGCTCTCCCCGCAAGCACGCGCCGTCACGCCCGGCATGCTCACGCCGGCCGAGGCCGCACCCTTCCACCCGCACGCGGACGCCTTCCCGCACACCGTGCAGGAGATGTTCTCGCTGGGCTACCAGCGCCTGCTGGACTACCAGGGGCAGGCCTACGCCGATCTCTACGTCAAGCGGCTGCAGTCCGTGCTCGCCGCGGAACGCGACGCAGATCCGCAGGGCGTGAACGGACACGCGATCACGAAGGAAATGGCGCGCTGGCTCGCCCTGTGGATGGCGTTCGACGACATCGTGCGCGTGGCCGACCTGAAAAGCCGCGCCTCGCGCTGGTCGCGCGTGCAAGGCGAGGTCAAGGCGGGCGAGGACGACCTGCTGATGGTGTACGACCACTTCAAGCCCGGCATCCCCGAGTTCGCGGCGATGCTGCCGCCGGCGCTTGCGCACAAGCTCACCGGCTGGGACCGCAAACGCGTGGCGGGCGGCAAGCAGCCGTGGGCCATGCCGCTGAAGATCGGCACGCACAGTGTCTTCGGCATGCTGGCGCTGCGCACGCTGGCCGGCATGAAGTGGCTGCGCCCGCGCGGCAGCCGCTTCGCCACGGAGCAGCAGATGATCGAGCAGTGGCTGCAGGGCGTGGTGCAGGGCACGCAACGCCTGTGGACGCTGGGGCACGAGATCGCCTTGTGCGGCCGCCTGATCAAGGGCTACGGCTCCACCAACGAACGCGGCAAGGACAACCTGCTGCACGTGCTGGAACACCTCGCCCGCGGCGGCGTGCCCGCCGAAGCGGCCCAGGCGGTCCGGGCGGCACGCGAAGCCGCGCTGGCCGACGATGCCGGCAAGGCGCTCGACGCGACGCTGGTACAACATGGCGCGCCGCCGCGGCCGGTGAAGGCCGTGCCGATCCGCTGGATGCGCAAGCCCCGCGGACTGGCCGACGACGCGACCGAACTGAAGCTGCCCTGAATGAAGACCGCCAAGATTCGAACGACAGGAGACCCGAACATGAACCCACGTTTTCCCGCCCGCCGCAACCTGCTGGCGGCGGTGCTGCTGGCCTGTGCCCTGCCCGGCGCCGCGCTTGCGCAGGCCTGGCCGAGCAAGCCCCTGCGCGTCATCGTCAACTTTCCGCCGGGCGGTGCGGTGGACACCGTGGCGCGCGCGATCACGCAGCCGCTGGCGGATGCGCTGGGACAACCGGTGGTCGTGGAGAACCGTGCCGGCGCCAACGGCAACATCGGCGGGGAAGCGGTGGCGCGCAGCGCCCCCGACGGCTACACGCTGCTGGTGAGCGCCGGCAGCATGGCGTCGGTCAACCCGCACCTGTATCCGAAGATGCCGTTCGACCCGGCCAAGGACCTGGTGCCGGTCGCCTCCGCCGCGCGCGTGGCGGTTTACCTGATGGCGCGCACGACGCTGCCGGTCAACAACGTGCAGGAGTTCGTCAAGTACGTCAAAGCCAACCCCGGCAAGCTGTCCTTCGGCTCCCCCGGCAGCGGCAGCTCCCCGCACCTGGCCACCGAGATGATGAAGGCGCAGGCCGGCTTGTTCGCGCTGCACGTGCCTTACCGCGGTGCGGCGCCGGCGCTGCAGGACCTGCTGGCCGGCCAGGTGGATTTCCACTTCGACCCGGGCGTGGGCCTGCAGCATGCACGCACCGGGCGGCTGAAGCTGCTGGCCGTGGGCAGCATGAAGCGCTCGCCGCTGTTCCCCGACGTGCCCACGCTGCATGAAGCGGGCCTGAAGGGCTTCGATGCCGACACGGTGTTCGGCTTCTACGCCCCGGCAGGCACCCCGCCGGAGGTGGTGACGCGCCTGAACCGCGAGATCAACCGCATCCTGGGAACGCAGGCGATCAAGGATCGCCTGGTGGCCATGGGCGGCGAGGCGCTGCCGCTCACGCCGGCGGAGTTCGCCGCCAAGATGCAGGAGGACCACCGGCGCTTCGGCGCCATCATCAAGGAACGCAAGATCGCGGCGGACTGAACGCCCGCACTCGCCCATGCCCAAGAGCGTCATCTACACGACCCGGGTCGAGTTCGGCCATTGCGATCCGGCCCGCATCGTCTGGTTCCCGAACTTCTTCCGCTGGATCGACCATGCGTCGCGGCATTTCTTCGTGGAGTGCGGCGTGCCGCCCTGGCACGAGACCGAAAAGACGCTGGGCGTGATCGGCACGCCGATCGTCGACACGAAGGCGCGCTTCGTGAAGACGGCCAGCTATGGCGACACGCTCGACTTTCACGTCAGCATCGCCGAGTGGCGGGGCAAGAGTTTCGTGCAGCGGTACCAGTGCAAGCGGGGGGACGACCTGATCCTGGAGTGCGACGAGGTCCGCATCTTCGCGGGGCGCCGGGAGGAGAACCCGGAGCAGATCCGGGCGCTGCCGATTCCGGAGGAGATTCGCAGGCTCTGCGAATGACCGTCATCCCCGCGGAGGCGGGGATCCAGGGCGTTCAAAGAAGTGAACGCAGAGTGCGCAGAGGTTACGCAGAGGACGCAGAGAAAAAACCAGCTTTGGTTTCCCTCTGCGTCCTCTGCGTACTTTTGCGTCCTCTGCGTTCACTTGCGGCGAGCGCCACTCCCCTTCGCAACCCCCGGCTCCGGGGGAAGGACATCAGGACAGCTCGTCGATCCGCGCCATCAGCTCCGCCATGGGCGCGCGCTTCGACAGGCCCGGGCGGCCCCCCACCAGGCCCTGCAGGTCCTTCACTTCCTGCGGCGTGACCATGTCGGTCAGGTAGATGAAGGGGATGCGCGCGAGGCTCGCGTCGGCGGTCAGGGCCGCGGCGACGTCGCCGCCGCTCATGGCGGGCATGTCGATGTCGCACAGGATCACGTCCGGCAACTCCTGGCGCGCCAGCGCCACCGCCTTGCGCGGATCCGAGGTGGACACCACCTCGTACAGCTTCGACAGCTTGGTGGTCAGGTAGCTCACGATGGTGGGATCGTCGTCCACCAGCAGGATGCGCTTTTTCTCGCTCACGTCTCGTACTCCTTCATTCCATGCCGACGAACTGGATGTCGGCCCGTTCCAGGTGCGCATGCAACTCGCCGGCCACCGCCTCCAGCCGCGCCGCGTCCACGTCCGCGAAGTTCTTCTCGATCCAGCGGCACTGCTCGCTCGCCCAGCGGAAGCCATACAGGCCGAAGCTGCCGGCGAGCTGGTGCGCCAGACGCCGCAGCTCCTCGCGCTCGCCCGCGGCCAGCGTGGTCGCCATGCCCTCGATCAGCGCATGCCGCGACTGCAGGTACTCGCCCATCATGGGCTCCATGTCCGCGTCCACCACGATCGGATCGGCCACGCCGGAGGACGAAGGCACCGGCGCGGTCGACGGCTGTGGCGCACCGGCCGCGCCACGCCGCGCGAACTGCAGCAGCGTCTCGTGGATCACCGTGCGCGTCACCGGCTTGGTCAGGTAGCGGTCGAAGCCGGCGGCCAGCGCCGATTCGCGCGTGGCCTCGTCCTCGTGCGAGGACAGCGCGATCATGGTGCAGCGCTTCTTGCCCGCATCGCGCTCCATCGTGCGCAGTTCGGCCACCGCCTGCAGGCCGCCCATCACCGGCATGTCCAGGTCCATGAAGATCACGTCGGGCCAGCGGCGCTCGGCCACGCCCAGGGCCATGCGGCCATTGATCGCGGTCTCCACCGTGAAGGGCGGCGCCGGCAGGAAGCGGCGCACGATCAGCAGGTTGTATTCGTCGTCGTCCACCAGCAGCACGCGCGTGGGCGGCAGCGTGGTGATCTGCAGCGGCTCGGCGACATCGCGCTCCGACGCGTGCCGCACGCTGGCGGGTATGACGCCCTCCGGGGCCGCGCGCAGCGTGACGGTCAGCGTGGTGCCGTCCTCGTCCGAGGTCCGCATGGCGATGTCGCCGTCCTGCACGCGCGCCATCAGGCGCGCCGAGTAGGTGCCCAGGCCGGTGCCGCTCGCCTTGCCGAGCGTCGCGTACTTCTGGAAGAAGCTGCCGCGGATCGCCTGCGGCACCGCGCCGCGGTTGCGCACGTGCAGCAGCACGGTCGCGCCTTCGCCTGCTTCGGCGCGGATCGAAACGAGCTCGCCCTCGGGCGAAGCCTCCACCGCGTTCTTGGTGAGGTTGGCGAGCAGCGAGTAGCAAAGCAGCTCCTCGGCCCACGCGTACGGAGCCCCGGCGAGGTCCACGTCGAAGCGCACGCCCTTGGAAGCCGCATGCACCTTCACGTCGGCCAGCACCTTGTCGACGAGGTCGGAGAGGTCCACGGCATCGGGGCGGAAGATGTAGCTGCCCTGCTCCATCTTGTACAGGTCGAGCGAGAGGTTCACCATCGACAGGATGCGGTAGCCCGCGCGCTCGACGATGCCGAGCAGTTCGTCGGCCTCCGGCCCGAGCCGCCGCTCCTCGCGCAGCAGGCGCGGCACGGCGACGATGCTGTTCAGCGGCGTCTTGATGTCGTGTCGGCCGATGCGCTCGACTTCCTCGCGCAGCCGCACGTTCTCCTTGAGCGCCTCGTTCGACGCGCGCAGTGCCTCCTCCTGCGCGCGACGCTCGCTGATGTCGGTGATCGAAGCGATGAACTGGCCGGTCTGCCCCTTGTCGTTGGTGATCGAGACACCCATGCCTTGCACCCACACCCAGGAGCCGTCGGCGCGCTTGAGGCGGTAGTCGATGCGGTCGTGGTAGGCCATCGCGCCCGGGGCGCGCTTGACGATGATGTGGTTGCGGAACTCGGTGGCGACCCGGCCCCGGTCGTCCGGGTGGATCAGGTCGAAGTAGTCGGGCCAGCTGGACGTGTCCGCGTCCGGCGGGTGGCCCATGATCTCGCGCAGCCGCGGCGAGTAGTAGCCCGTCCGCTTGACCGCGTCGTAGTCCACGATGCCGGCCTTGGCCGCGCGCACCACCAGCTCGATGCGCTTCTGCTCGGTGGCCAGCGCGCGTTCGGTGCGCCGCCGCTCCGTCACGTCCTCCGTGGCCGTCAGCACGCCGACGGGCTGCTCGCGTCCGTCCAGCATCAGGGTGCGCAGTTGCGTGTACTCGTGGCCGCGGAAGGGCGTCTCGGCGGTGTAGATCGGCTCGCCCGGCGCGCGCGCGAGCGCCGCCGCATCGAGCGCCTCGAAGGTGGCAGCTTCTTCGGCAGTGAAGGTCTCGCGCGCGGTCTTGCCGATCACCTCCTCGCGGCGCTGCGCGTAGTAGCGCTCCCAGGTGCGGTTCGCGAACACGAGGCGGCCCTCCGCGTTGCGCATCGACAGCGCCAGCGGCAGCGCGTCCACGAGGTCGTTGACGAACTTCATGCGGTCGGCGATCTGCGCGTGCGAGTCGCGCAGCGCCTCCTCCTGGGCGCGCCGCTGCGTGATGTCGATGATGGCGGCGATCCAGCGCATGGTGAAGCCGCGCTCGTCGCGCACCGCGACGCCGCTGACCTGCACCCACACGTAGCTGCCGTCCGCCCGCAGCAGCCGGTATTCCTCGGGGGAGTAGTACTCGCCGTGCGGGCCTTCCGGCCCCTGGCCGCGGATGAAGCTGATCCAGCGCTTCGTGATCCGCTCCCGGTCGTCCGGATGGATCATCACCTTGAAGTAGTCGGGCCAGCCGGCGGTGTCCGCATCGGGCGCGTAGCCGCGGATGGCACGGAAGTGCGGCGAGTACCAGGTCTCGTGCGTGCGCCCGTCCCAGTCGACGATGCCCACGCGCGCGGCCCGCACCACCAGGTCCAGCCGGCGCTGCTCGGTGCGCGTCAGCTCCACCTGCGCCTGCAGCGCCTGCTGCTGCGCCAGCATCTCGGCGTCGTGCCGCATGCGGTCGGAGATGTCGATGAAGGAGCAGATGTAGCGCAGCGTGCGCCCGTCGCGCCCGCACACCGCCACCGCTTCGGCGTGCACCCACAGGTACTCGCCATCCACGCGGCGCAGGCGATAGTCGGCCGAGTCACCCGGCCGCACGCCGTTGACCACACTGCGGTCACGCAGTTGCCGCAGGAAGCTCGAATGGATGCGGTCGCGGTCCTCGGGATGCACCTGCTCCTGGAAGGGCGGCAGCTCCGGGGCGTCCGGGCCGGTGGAGTAGCCGAGCATCTCGCGGTAACGCTCGGAATAGGTCGTGCGGTTGCCGATGGCATCCCAGTCCAGCAGCCCGGCGTTGGTGGAGCGCACCAGCAGGTTGGCCCGTTCGCGCTGCTCGATGCCCATGCGCTCTTCCAGCAGCAGCGCGCGCGCGAAGCGGCGCGCCATCAGGTAGGCGGGCGCCGCCACGAACAGCAGCACGCCATAGGGCAGCATGCTGCTGCGCGCGAGGTAGGCGTAGTTCACGACGTCGTGCACCACCGCCGCGGACAGGGCCAGCAGGCCGAACAGCAGCAAGGGCGCCGTGCGGCGGCCGTTCAGGCGCGCCAACACCAGGCGCCAGACCAGGTAGCCCGCGATCGCCGCCGAGCCCGCGGTGAGCATCGGCGCGAGCCGCGTGAAGAACGAGGAGCTCGTGGCGACCACGACCAGCGAGGACACCCCCACCCAGGCCATGATCATGCGCACGGCCAGCAGGCTCACCTGCTGCGGGTAGAGGGAGCGCACGAACAGCGTGAACAGCACGGGCGTCAGATACCAGCAGATGAACACCACCTGCTGGTACCGGCTCCAGCCGAGCGGTTCCACCACCTGCTGCAGCACGCGCGTGCCCGTGAGCGCCATGCCCAGCGCGAACGTGAGGCACAGCAGGCCGAAGTACAGCGGGCTGCGGTCGCTGCGCCGTCCGAACCAGAACATCACCGGCAGCGCGCCCAGGACGATCAGGCCCCCCACCGTGAGCAGGTCGCGCATCAGCGCAGCCTCGCGCCGGGCTGCCAGCTGCGCGACGTCGCCCAGTTCCACGCTGCGCAGCAGGCCGCCGCGCTGCATGTCGAAGTTGGAGACGTGCGCCACGATCTGCAGCGGGCAGGCGACGCCGCCCAGGGCCACGCTCTGTTGCACCGCGCCCGCCTGCGCTCCGCGCGGGCTGGCGCCGGGCTCGCCCTGGCGCGCGACCAGCGCGCCGTTGACAAACCAGCGCGCGGCGCTGTGCTGCACGGGCAGGTGCAGGGACAGGCCGGTGCCGCGCTGGCAGTCGACGGTCAGGCGGTAGGTGGCGCGCCCGTAGCGCTGGGCGCTCACCTCGTTCCAGGGCCCCGGCACCGCGATCGGCTGGCCGCTCGCCGGCAGGCGCGGATCCGCGAACTCGTCCCACTCCAGCAGCCACTGCCCGTCCAGCGGCACCACGCCCTGGCGGCCGAAGTCCCAGTTGCGCAGGTCCAGGTGGCCGGCCACGGCGCGCGGCGCGGGCGGGCCGGCACCGTCGCAGGCGGCGAGCAGCACGCTTGCGAAGACGAGAAGGACAGGCAGCAGCCAGCGCCGGCAGGAAAGCATGGCTGAGCATAAGCACCGGCGGGCCGAAACCCGTGCCCTGCTGGTCCTGCCACGGTCGGGCTTCACCCTCGCGCGGCATTTAAGCAACAAGCGCTACTTGCCGCCGTCCGGATCGAAGCGCACGACCCGCCAGACGTAGCTGGCCACCAGGAAGGCGAGGATCGCCAGCGAAGCGCGGTCCACCCAGGGCGACACCTGCTCGAAGCGGCTTCCGAGCCAGAAACCCAGGAGGGCGAGCGCGCCGGACCAGATCAGGGTGCCGATGCTGCTCCAGGCGATCATCTTGCCCACCGACATGCCGGAGAAGCCCGCCGGCATGGAGATGATGCTGCGCACTGCCGGCACCAGCCGCCCCACCAGCAGGGCCCAGCCGCCGCGCCGCTCGAACCAGCGCTCGGCCCGCTCCAGCTCCTGCGGCGTCACCGTGAACCAGCGGCCGTGCGCCTTCACCCAGCGCGCCAGGCGCTCCTGCCCGATGCGGCGACCGAGCCAGAACCATGGGAGCGTGCCGACCACCGACCCGATGGCGCCGGCGAGGATGACGCCGACGATGTGGAGGTCGCCCTTGCCCGCCACGAAGCCGGCAAAGGGCATGATCAGCTCGGAGGGTACCGGCGGGAACACGTTCTCCAGCGCCATCAGCAGCGCGATGCCGAAGTAGCCGAAGCGCTCGATGCCCTGCGTGATGAGGTCGGTCATGCCGGGGAAACAGCCGTCAGGCGCGCGCGCCCAGGACGGAGCGCACGGGCCGCGTGTCGCACTTGAGCACTTCCTTCATGTAGCGCAGGCTGGAGGTCTTGGCGGCCGGTGTTTCCGCGGCAGTGCAGTCCGAGGGCACCCACACCCCCTCGAAGCCGCGCAGGAACGCGTCGGCCGCGGTCATCTGCACGCACATGTCGGTGGACAGGCCGGCCACCACCAGGTCGCGCGCGCCCATTTCCTTGAGCAGCAGTTCCAGCGCCGTGCAGTAGAAAGCCGAGTGCCGCGGCTTGAGCAGTGTGATGTCGCGCGGGCGCGGCGCGATCAGCCGGGCGATCTCGCCGCTGATGTCCTCCCGGGCGCAGCACTCGGCCACGAGGTGCTGGAAGTCCGATTGCCAGACGCCGTAGTTGTCGTTGGCGTAGACCACCGTCACCTTCTGCGCCGCGAGCTGGTCGCGCAGGCGCACGGTCGCGCGAGCGGCTGCGAGTGCCGGCCGCGCGAGCTTCTCCCCGCCCGGGAAGTTCAGGGGGTTGATGAAGTCGACGATGACGAGCACGCGCGCGCTGTGCGGGACCTTGGCGGGTTTCATGGAGGAGGAAGCAAAACGGCGCCCATCGTAGGGCGCCGTTCGGGCGGGGGTTGTAGGAGTGGGACCCTTTGCTTCCTCTCCCTACTTCTTCCCGAGCCCCATCCGCGCCGCGCCTTCGGTGTACAGCTTGCCCTTCTCCTGCATGAAGCGGTCCATCTCCTCGACCCCGACGTTCACCAGCTCGAAGCCGCTCTTGGCCGCCAGGTCCTTCATCTCGGCGTCGTTGTTCAGCGCGCGCCACAGGTCCGACAGCTTCTTCCTGTCGGCCACCGACGTCGACCTGGGCACGCCGATGCCGCGGTAGGCGCCGTCCACCCAGTCCACCCCCAGCTCCTTGAAGGTCGGGACATCGGGCATCAGCGGATGGCGCCGCTCCATGGCAACGGCGATGGGGCGCACGCCCTTGTCCTTGTTGGCGATGGCGAAGGGCACGTACGTCATCGCGCCGTCGACCTGCGCTCCGAGCACGGAGGTCGCCATGTCGCCGGTGCCCTTGAAGGGCACGTAGATCGTCTTGATGCCGAAAGCGGCATTCAGGCGCTCGTGCGCGGCGTGGTTGGCCGAGAACTGGCCGGAGCCGCCGAGGCTGAACTTGCCCGGGTCCTTCTTCGCCACCGCGACGAAGTCCTTGAAGTCCTTGATCGGGCTCTTGGCGTTGACCACCAGGATGTCCGGCGTGAAGTGGAACCAGAACACCGGGGTCACGTCCGCGGTCTTGTACTGCACGGTGCCTTCGATCGGCTGGAAGACGATGTGCGGCAGGTTCACGCCCACCACGTTGACGCCGTCGCCGGGCAGCTGGTTCATTTGCGACCACATCAGCGCGCCGCCGGCACCGGCCTTGTACTGGATGATGGTCTCGACCGCGGGGCACTTCTTCTTCAGCACCACCTGCTGGTGGCGCGCGGACAAGTCGGATTCGCCGCCCGGCGGGAACGCCTGCCAGTACATCACGTTCTTGTCGGGGCAGCCCACGGCCTGCGCCAGGGCGGCGGGGGCGAGCAGGACCAGCGCAAGGAGGGAGAGGGTGCGTTTCATGGTGCCCCTTTGTGCCAGAGGATCAGCGGTTCTTCAACCGGGCAACCACCGCCGCCGTGACGTCTGCCGTCTTCGCCTGGCCGCCGAGGTCGCCGGTGTGCAGCTTCGGGTCGGCGGTGATTTCCTCGATGGCTGCCATCAGGCGCGCTGCCGCTTCGTTCTCGCCCAGGTGCTCCAGCAGCATCACGCAGCTCCAGAAGGTGCCCACGGGGTTGGCCAGGCCCTTGCCCATGATGTCGAACGCGGAGCCGTGGATCGGCTCGAACATGCTGGGATAGCGGCGCTCGGGGTCGATGTTGCCGGTGGGCGCGATGCCCAGGCTGCCGGCCAGGGCCGCGGCCAGGTCGCTCAGCACGTCGGCGTGCAGGTTGGTGGCCACCAGCGTGTCGAGCGAGGCGGGGCGATTGACCATGCGCGCAGTGCAGGCGTCGACCAGTTCCTTGTCCCACTTCACATCGGGGAACTCCTTGCTCACCTGCACGGCGATCTCGTCCCACATCACCATGCCGTGGCGCTGCGCGTTGGACTTGGTGACCACCGTCAGCAGCTTGCGCGGGCGCGACTGCGCCAGCCTGAAGGCGAAACGCATGATGCGTTCGACGCCGGCACGCGTGTGCATCGTCACGTCGGTGGCGACTTCGATCGGGTGGCCCTGGTGGACGCGGCCGCCGACGCCGGCGTATTCGCCCTCCGAGTTCTCGCGCACGATCACCCAGTCCAGGTCCTTCGGGCCGCAGCGCTTCAGCGGTGCGTCGATGCCCGGCAGGATGCGCGTGGGCCGCACGTTGGCGTACTGGTCGAAGCCCTGGCAGATCTTCAGCCGCAGGCCCCACAGCGTGATGTGGTCCGGGATGTGCGGGTCGCCGGCGGAACCGAACAGGATGGCGTCCACGTCGCGGATGGCGTCGAGGCCGTCGTCCGGCATCATCCGGCCGTGTGCGCGGTACCAGTCGCCTCCCCAGCCAAAGCTGGTGAATTCGAAGCCGAAGCTGGCGCCCGACGCGGCGAGGGCCTGCAGCACCTCCTGCCCGGCGGGGATGACTTCCTTGCCGATCCCGTCGCCGGGGATGCATGCGATGCGATAGGTCTTCATGGAGGGTTCCCCTACATCGCCTTGTTCAGGTCCACCTCGACGCCCGCCTGCTTGAAGTGGCGCGCCAGCAGCAGCCGCCAAAGCCCGCCGTCGTCCATGGGAAAGCTCGAGACCCCCGGCAGCGCATCGGCGCCGCCTTCCGGCTGCACGACGCACATGCGGGCGCGGCCCACGGCCGCGAGCAGGAAGCCGATCTCCAGTTGCCGATCGGCCTGCAGCACCAGCGCGAAGTCGGCTTCGCGCAAGCCTTCGAGCACGTCGAACGAAGCCCCAGGGCCGGGCGGCTGGCTGATGACGGGGTCCAGCCCCAGTTCGGCGATGAAGGTCGTCACTGCTTCGCCCGCGTCGTCGTCGCGGCAGACGAGCGCGATGCGCGGCGTGCGGCCGGCGGTGGATGCGGGGGCGGGTGCGGGTGTGGCCATGGGTGCGGGAGTGAGTTGGGGCGCGGGAGTGGGGGCAGGGCTGGGTGCGGGCGTGGGCTGGGCCGTCGGTGCGGCCGCGGGCGTGGGTGCGGGGGTGGGTGCGGGAGTAGGAGCCGGCGTAGGCGCGGGGGTTGGTGCAGGCGTCGGTGCCGGTTCGGCCGCAGCTTCGGGCGTCGGCGCCGCCGCCTCCCCTTGCGGCTGCTCCAGCCGGCCCTTCAGGATCCGGGTGATCTCGGCCAGCTTCGCGGCCGCCGCCGTGAGGGCCTTGCGGATCTCGTCGTGGAATTCCTGCTGCGTGTAGCGGTCGCCGAAGGCGGTTTCCAGCCCCGCATCGAGCGGGCCGATCGCGTGCTGCTTGTACTGCGGCGTGTTGCCGCCGAAGGCCTCGGCCACCAGCTTGTTGAAGTTCTTCTGCGTGTTCTCCAGCCGCTGGTCCCAGCGGTCCTGGATGCCGGAGACGTCGAAGTTCTTCAGCTCGCGGATGCGCCGCGCGATGCGGTCCAGCAGCGCCTCGATGTCCTGGCGGTCGCGTGCACCGCCGAGCGCGGGCGTCGACTTGTTGTTGGACATGGGCCGTGGTTCCTCCTGCGGCGCACTGTACCAGCGGGGCAGGAGCACGCCCAGCAGGGCCCCGCCCGCCGCCGCCCGGGAAGTGCGGTCGGCCCGCGACTCCGTGCGGGGTACTCGGTGTGGCACCAGGGCACGCTGCGCGGGCGCGCTTCGTGGCCTACCTGGCGGCGGAGTTCGGGAGGCGGTTCAGCGCGTGAAGCACGCCTACTGCGGCAGGGTCACCAGCATCACCGCGCCGGTTGCAAAGGCGACGGCCAACTGCGTGCCGACCGTGTTGGGCGGGTTCGGCACCACGGCCATTGCCCCGATCGGACCGGGCAAGGAGGGAAGCGCAGCGCTGGCTCCGGATTCTCGCGTGCCGACGACGGTCGTCCACTCGCCAGAGGCAGAACGGCGGTCGATGGTGGTTCCGATCGCGACGTAGAGATTGCCGGCAGCATCGGCCGTAATGGCGCCGGCCGACAGAGTTGCGATCGTCACCACGTCACCCGCGGGCGAGATCTTGCGGATGGTCCCGCGGATTTCCGTCACGAACAGGTTGCCCGCTGCGTCGATGGTGATGTCGGAAATGCGCTCCAGGCGGGCGGTTGCCCGATCGCCATCGGCGGTGCCGGATTCCCCCGGCTTGCCGGCGAACACGCTGGCATCCCCCGCCGGCGTGACCTTCCAGATCATGGACCGGGACAGGTCCGGCACGAACACGTTGCCCTGTGTGTCGACCGCGACGCCCCAGGCATTGGCACCCGGGATGCCGTTCGGGGAACCACCGGTCTCGGAAATCGGTGCCTGCATTCCGGGAAGCACCGTCACGGTGCCGTCGGGCCGCACCTTGCGCACGACGCGGAACCCCGGCTGGGCAGCGTAGAGCGTGCCGGCGGTGTCGATCGCGATCCGGCCGGTCGAGGGCAGGCCGCCGGGCGGCGGCTCGGCCCGGTGCGGCAACTGAGCGATGGTGGTCACCTCACCGTTCGCGCCGATCTTGCGCAGCCGGTCCAGCAAGGCTTCGCTGACATAGACGTTGCCCTGTAGATCTGCCGCCAGGCCGATGATGCCCGTGAAGCTCGCCGTCGCTGCCGGCCCGTCCTGGGAACCTGTGCGCGGGAGGGAACCGGCCCAAGCAGTCGCCTGGCCGTCCGGACTGTGGCGCGTGATCAGCTCGACCCGCGAGACGTACACGTTACCGGCGGCATCCACCGCGATGCCGTCCTGGTTGCCGAAGCTGCTGATGCGCTCGTTTCGGATCGTGGTCACGACGCCCTGGGGCGTCACCTTGCGCAAGCCGAATGACTCCAGCACGAAGACGTCGCCGGCAGGGCCGACGGCGAGGTCGAGGATGATCGAGAAGGCCGCGGCTGCGCCGATGCCGTCCTGCGACCCGCTGGTCTGCGATCCCGCGAGCAGCGTGAAGCCACCTGCGACCGAGTACCGGAAGATCCGGGATCCGTCGCTGACGTAGAACGATCCGTCCGGTGCGCGCACGAGACCGTACACAACCTCCGGCGCACCGCTGTTCGGCTCCGTCAGCGTCACCACTTCGCCCGCCTGCGACACGCGCCGGATGCGCGTGTTGTCGACCACCAGCAGGTTGCCCTCGGCGTCCGCGGCGATGGACGTGAGTTGGACGAAGCGGGCCGTCGCACGTGGTCCGTCCACCATGGCGAGAGGCGCACCTGGCATGCCGGCAACCGTGGTGACCACGCCCTGCGGCGTGATGCGGCGCACGACGTTCTCGCCGGCGAGGTAGACGTTGCCGGCCGCGTCGGTGGTGATCCAGCGGCCCTTCAGGCGCGCCGTGCTGCCGGTACCGTCCACATGGCCCTCCACGCCGGGCACACCGGCAACGGTAGTGACCACGCGGTCCGGCGAAACGCGACGCAGGGTGCCGTTGCC
Source organism: Ramlibacter sp. (assembly GCA_036263715.1). Taxonomy (GTDB): domain Bacteria; phylum Pseudomonadota; class Gammaproteobacteria; order Burkholderiales; family Burkholderiaceae_C; genus Ramlibacter. Next base: position 10,316 of record DATAGN010000410.1, on the reverse strand, counting down.
GATGAAGTACAGGTTGCCCGCAGCGTCGAAAGCGATGTCCGCGGGCCGCACGACGCGCGCTTCGGCGGCCGGGCCGTCCTGGTGGCCGGGACCGCTGCCGATGCCCGCCAACAGGCGCATGCCAGGCTGCAGGACGGTCGGGGCCGGGGGCTGGACGACGGCAGGCTCGCCGGGCGCGGCCGGCGCGGAAGGCGCAGGCGCCGGCAGGGGCTCGTCGTCCCCGCCGCTACAGGCGGACAAGGCGACCAGCAGGACCGCGAGGGCGGCGCGAGACACACTCTTCATGGAATCGTTTTCCTTCGCACGGGTTCACCAGCGACACCGCTTGCGGCCGACGCTAACCGAGTTCCCCGCAGCACGCATCGGCCAGACGGAGCGCAAAGGAAAGTACTAGATGCAGGGGCGCACCGTCACAGCACCAGGATGGCCCGGAAGTCGTTCACGTTCGTGTGCGTCGGCCCGGTGACCAGCAGGTCGCCGATCGCGCTGAAGTAACCGTAGGCATCGTTGCGGGAGAGATGCTGGTCCACCTTCAGCCCCTGCGCCAGCGCGCGCTGCAGCGTGTCGGGCGTGACGAAGGCACCGGCGTTGTCTTCGATCCCGTCGATGCCATCGGTGTCGGCTGCCAGCGCCCACACGCTGGCCTGCCCCTGCAGTGCCTGCGCAAGCCCCAGGCAGAACTCGCCCGCGCGGCCGCCGCGCCCGCGCGGCGTGCCCTCGGCCTGCTTGCGCACGGTGACGGTGGTCTCGCCGCCGGACAGGATCACGCAGGGCCGCGCGAAGGGCGTCCCGCGCTGCGCGACTGATCGCGCCAGCGCTGCATGGACCTTGCCGACCTCGCGCGATTCGCCTTCCATCTCGTCGCTCAGGATGTGCGCCTCGATGCCGGCCGCACGCGCGACGGACGCCGCGGCTTCCAGGGACTGCTGCGGCGTCGCGATCATGTGCACCTGCTGGCCGGCGAAGGCTGCGTCCCCAGGCTTCGGTGTTTCCAGCTTGCCTTGCTCCAGCAGCGTCCGGATGTTGGCCGGCACAGCGATGCCATACCGCTGCAGGATTGCCAGAGCGTCGGCGCAGGTGGTTGCATCGGGCACGGTTGGACCGCTCGCGATCACGGAGGGATCGTCGCCCGGCACGTCGCTGATGGTCAGCGTCGCCACGCGCGCCGGTGCGCAGGCGGCCGCAAGGCGCCCGCCCTTGATGCGCGAGAGGTGCTTGCGCACGCAGTTCATCTCCGTGATGTTCGCGCCGGAGTCCAGCAGGTCGCGGTTGATGCGCTGCTTGTCTTCCAGCGACAAGCCTTCGGCGGGCAGCGTGAGCAGCGCCGAGCCACCACCGGAGATGAGGCACAGCACCAGGTCGTCGACCGTCAGGCCTCGCGTGAGTTCCAGGATGCGCTCGGCAGCCTTCAGCCCTGCCGCATCGGGCACCGGATGCGAAGCCTCCACCACCTCGATGCGCGACGGCGCGAGACCGGCCGGGCGCGGCGGCGTGTGGTGATAGCGGGTGACGACCAGCCCCGACAGAGGCGCATGCGGGGGCCACAGCGCCTCCACGGCCTGCGCCATCGCACCGCCGGCCTTGCCGGCGCCCAGCACGAGGGTGCGGCCATTCGGCGGGGGCGGAAGGAAAGCCTGCGTGTTGTGCAGCGGCAGCGCCCGGTGTACGGCGGCGCGGTAGAGGTGTTCGAGGAACGCGCGCGGGTGGGCGCGGGGATCGGGCGCGGTCATGCGCGCGATTGTGCGGGACAGCGCGCCCTCGATCCGGCCTGCGGCAGGCCAGCACCGCTGCGACGCCCCCGCATTAGCGCGGCACGCGCCCGAAACCGCTGGGCGGCGGCGGGCCCACAGGGCGCTTCGGCGGGATCTGGAAGTAGGAATTCCAGCTGGGCGAGTCATAGCCAAACATCAGCAGGTCTGCAGTGCTCCAGGTCGAGAGGTAGTGGGACCCGCCGTCCTCGGTGGCCTCGAAGAGGTAGGCGCGCTCCGCAGAAGGCTGCGGCCCGATCGCGAGCGGCCTGGTGCCGTTGCTGGTGCGCTGCGTGCCGTCCTGCAGCGTGGTGCGCAGCGTGTAGCGCTCCGGCGTGAGGGTCATCTCACCCGGTCCGGAGCTGGTGTAGACCGGCAGCTGGAGAGGCGGCGGGTCGAGCAATGCCGCAAGATCGACCCCGGTGCCGGAGTACTTGAACTGCTGGCCCGCCATCGGTTGCAGGACGATCAGCCGCGTGGCGCCCACGCGCGCAACCCGGAAGCCGTACCTCGTGTAGCCCAGCTCAGCGCTGAAAAGGTCTCCCTCCAGCGTGAGATCGCCCTCGGCGTCGCTGATGCGCAACTTGCGGCCGGTGACCTGGAGCACCAGCAGGTGCGTCCCGTGGATCTCGTTGCGCAGCTCCGAGATCGTTGCCTTCACCAGGTACGTCCCCTGGATCGCCTCGAAATCGGTGAGGTAGTCGCGCACTGCGATGAAGGGGGACGGCGCGGCGGTGGGCAGCATGCCCATGATCGCCCCTCCCCCGGTCGAAAAGCGCAGCGTGTTGGTGCCGCTCGTCCCGACGCTGTTCGACGGCAGGAAGGCAAACCCTTCCGGCGTCGGCGCGAAGGTGCCCGTGCGCTTGTCGGACTCGAGCTGCCACTCGCGCTTGTCGAAATCCAGGCGCAGCACCCGCTGGGTGTCGCCGAGCACGCGATAGTCGCCGTTGTCGGGGTGCCCCGGGGGCACGGCAGGCACCGTGGGGGCGGCGGGCAATGCGGGCGGCGCCGGCACTACTTCCGCCGCGGCGAGCAATGTTTCCCCGCCTGCAACGTCATCCTTGCCGCCGCCGCAAGCAGCGAGGAAGCACACGACGACTGCCGCGGCCAGGTGGCGAACGATGTCCATGGAGCCCTCCGTGCGATGGCAGTATTGCAGCGGCACGCACCCTGTCAATCGCCCGTCGGAACGATCACTCCACCTTCGCCCCCGCCTGGAACCACCGCCCCACCAGCGCCCGCTCGGCCTCCGTCATCTGCGTCGCGTTGTTCAGCGGCATCGTCTTCTGCACCACCGACTGCTGGTACACCGCCTGCGCGTGCTGCTTCACCGCATCGGGCGTGTCGAGCCGCACGTTCTTCATCTGCAGCTGCGCGTTGTGGCACTGGTAACAGCGCTGCTCCAGCACGGGCTTGAGCGCCGCGTAATCGGCCGCCGCGGCGCCGCGCGCCGCCTGCGTTTGCGCGGGCGTCAGCCACACCGCGGTCGCGATGATCACCGCGACACCCACCGCCGCATACGGCGCCGGGTGGCGGTTGCGTCCGAGCTTCCAGCCATGCCGCATCACGAAGAACTGCCGGATCGCCGCACCGGCGAACATCATCAGGATCAGCACCAGCCAGTTGTAGCGGTGCTGGTACAGGAAGCCGTAGTGGTTCGACAGCATGGCAAACAGCACCGGCAGCGTGAAGTAGGTGTTGTGCACGCTGCGCTGCTTGCCGATCTGGCCATGCACCGGGTCCACCGGCTGGCCCACCTGGATGGAAGCGATCACCTTCTTCTGTCCGGGAATGATCCAGAACAGGACGTTCGCGCTCATGGCCGTCGCCATCATCGCGCCCACAAGCAGGAAGGCGGCACGCCCGGCGAACCAGTGGCATGCCAGCCAGGAGGCCACGCACACCAGCACCAGGACCAGCGCGCCCACCTTCGCATCGCCCTTGCCATCGCGGCCGAAGGTGCGGCAGATGGCGTCGTACAGCATCCAGAAGACCACCAGGAAGGCCATCGCGACGAAGCCCGCCACGAAGGGCGACCAGTTCACGAGCGACTTGTCCACCAGGTAGCTGCCCGCGTTCCAGAGGTAGGTGACCGTGAACAGGGCGAAGCCCGAGAGCCAGGTGGAATAGCTTTCCCAGAAGAACCAGTGCAGGTGCTCGGGGAGCTTGGGCGGCTGCACGGCGTACTTCACCGGGTGGTAGAAGCCGCCGCCGTGCACGGCCCACAGCTCGCCCGTGGCGCCTTCGGCGCGCAGCTTCTCGTCCTTCGGCGGCACGAGGCTGCTATCGAGGAAGACGAAGTAGAAGGAGGAGCCCACCCACGCGATCGCGGTGATCACGTGCAGCCACCGCAGCAGCAGGTTGGCCCAGTCGAGGAGGTACGTTTCCATGGCGGAACAAGGACGGGGACCTGCTCACCACCGCGGGCGCTCTGAGCAGACTGGGCCGCGCCTGGGATGCGCCGCTGCGACCTGGCCCGAAGTGTATGCGGACCTCAGGGGAACTGCAGCAGCTGCGCGGCGACGGACACCGCGATCACCTGCGGCTGCTTGCCCGGGATGCCCGGCACGCCGATCGGGCAGGTGACCTGCGCGAGTTCCTGCTTGCGAAACCCCCGCTCCTCCAGGCGATGGCGGAAGGTCGCCCACTTGGTCCTGCTGCCGATCAGGCCCACGTAAGGCAGGTCCCCGCGCTCGCGCAGGCGCTTCAGGCAGGCCGCCACGATGTCCAGGTCCTCGGCGTGGCTGAAACTCATGACCAGCACCCGGGAGTGCGGCGCCAGGTCCCCCACCGCCGCGTGCACGGGGTCGGAGTGCTCGCAGCGCACGTTGTCCGGCACCTGCGCGGGGAAGATCTCGTCGCGGCTGTCGATCCAGGTCACCGCGAAGGGAAGGGTCCCGAGGACCTGGACCAGCGCCTTGCCCACGTGCCCGCCGCCGAACAGCGCGAGTGGGCTGGCACCGGAGGGCAGCCGCTGCACGATCGCGCCGGCATCGGCGGCGGTGAGCCGCTCGTAGCGCAGGTGGACGACGCCGCCGCAGCACTGCCCCAGGGCGGGGCCGAGTGCATAGCGTTGCAGCGCCGGGCCGCCCTCGCCTGCCAGCGACCGGCGCGCCTGCTCGATCGCCTGCAGTTCCAGGTGGCCGCCGCCGATGGTGCCGACCACCGCGTCCGCGAACACCGCCATCCAGGCGCCCGCCTCCCGCGGCACCGAGCCCTCGGCGCTGGCGACGGTGACCAGCACCGCGTCTTGCGTTGCCAACCGGCCTGTGACTTCTTTGATGGGCAGCATTCTTTACAGTACGGGTTCCGGCAAGGACACGAAGCCGTTCGTCACGAAGGTCATCATTGCGGCCGCGTGATCCGTTGTAGATTCCGCCGGCACGCTGCCGGCGTTTCCACCTGGCCAGGACTCCCATGAAGTATCACCCCACGCTGCGCTCCCTGACATCCGCCTTCCTGGCCGCCATCGCGGGCCTGCTGGCATCCTGCACCTCCACGCCGCTGCCGCCCGACACGGCGCCGCGTGCCGTGATCATCGACACGGAGCCGAGCCCTGCCGCCGCGGCCCCCCAGGTTGCCCAAGCCGCCCCGCCCATGACCATCAAGACGTCCGCCGCCACCAACCCGCGCGCCTACCGCGCCGACGCCGCCGGCCACATCTACGCGCTGAACGCCGGCCGCATCTGGAAGGGCCGCCTGCCGCCGATGCTGTACGCCATCGGCGTGCTGCAGGTCGAGGTGGACGCCCGCGGCCAGGTGCGCAACCTGAGCTGGATGCGCGCCCCCAAGCACGCGCCGGAAGTGATCGCCGAGATCGAGAAGACCGTGCGCGCCGCCGCGCCCTTCCCGGTGCCGGCCCGCATGGGCAAGGTGGTCTACACGGACACCTGGCTGTGGCACAAGAGCGGGCAGTTCCAGCTGGACACGCTGACGGAAGGGCAGGACTAGCTCGAGGGGCCGAGACGCGCCTCGGTCAGGGAAAGCAGAGGACGCAGAGGTTACGCAGAGGACGCAGAGAGGAACCTGAAGTCGGTTTTCCTCTGCGTCCTCTGCGTACTTTTGCGTCCTCTGCGTTCACCCTCTGGGCAAGTGACTCAGGACCCCCGATACGTCGAATACGCCCACGGGCTCACCAGCAGCGGCACGTGGTAATGCTGGTCCTCGAAGGCGATCCCGAAATCCAGCGTCACCCGATCCAGGAACGGCGGGTCCGGCAGCTGCACGCCGCGTGAACGGAAGTACGCCGCGACATCGAACACCAGCCGGTAAGTCCCGCGCCTGAGACTCGCGTTGTCGAACAGCGGTCCTTCCGGGTTGCGGCCGTCCTCGTTCAGCACGAAGCGCTTGACCAGCGTGGCACGGTCACCCTGCGTCGCATGCAGCTCCACGGCCATGCCGCCCGCGGGCGTGCCGTGCATGGTGTCGAGGACGTGGGTGCTCAGGCCCATGGCGATCTCTCCGGTCTTTGTTGCAGGGCAGTGTATACACTGGCCGGCACGAGATTCGCTTCGCAAGCCGCATGAATTCCAGGATCTACGACGCCACCGCCCCGTACCCGCGCGACCTGGCCGGCTACGGCCGCAACCCGCCGCAGGCGCAGTGGCCCGGCCAGGCCCGCATCGCGGTGCAGTTCGTCCTGAACTACGAGGAAGGCGGCGAGAACAGCGTCCTGCACGGCGACCCCGCCTCCGAGCAGTTCCTCTCCGAGATGTTCAATCCCGCCGCTTACCGCGCGCGGCACCTGAGCATGGAAGGCATCTACGAATACGGCTCGCGCGCCGGCGTGTGGCGCATCCTGCGCGAGTTCGAGAAGCGCCGGTTGCCGCTGACCATCTTCGGCGTCAGCACCGCGCTGCAGCGCTCGCCCGAAGTGACGCGGGCCTTCGTCGAAGCCGGCCACGAGATCGCCTGCCATGGCCTCAAGTGGATCCACTACCAGGACGTGGACGAGGCCACCGAGCGCGCGCACATGCGGCAGGCAATGCAGATCATCGAGCAGCTCACCGGCGAGCGGCCCCTGGGCTGGTACACCGGCCGCGACAGCCCCAACACGCGCCGGCTGGTGGTCGACCACGGCGGCTTCGCCTACGACAGCGACTACTACGGCGACGACCTCCCCTTCTGGATGAAGGTGCGCAAGACCGACGGCAGCATCGCGCCGCACCTGGTCGTGCCCTACACCCTGGACTGCAACGACATGCGCTTCGCCCTGCCCCAGGGCTATTCGCATGCCGATCCTTTCTTCCACTACATGCGCGACACCTTCGACGCGCTGTACGCGGAAGGCGACGAGGCGCCGAAGATGATGAGCATCGGCATGCACTGCCGCCTGCTCGGGCGGCCCGGGCGCATCACCGCGCTGCAGCGTTTCCTGGACCACATCGCCGGCCACGATCGCGTGTGGGTCTGCCGCCGCATCGACGTCGCGCGCCACTGGCAGCAGGTCCACCCTTACCCGGAGGGCTGAACATGCCCCTGACCATCGAACAAGTGAATGCCGCCACAGAGGCGGAAGCGGCCCGCCTGCTGGACGGCCTGTACGAGCACTCGCCCTGGATCGCGCAGGAGGCGCTGCGCGCGCGGCCCTTCCGCTCGCTGGCGCACCTGAAGCAGGTGATGGCGGACATCGTGCGCGAGGCCGGCGCCCAGCGGCAGCTGGCCCTGATCCGCGCCCATCCCGAGCTCGCCGGCAAGGCGATGGTGAGCAACACGCTCACCAGCGAATCCACCAACGAACAGAGCAAGGCCGGCCTCACCAACTGCTCGCCCGAGGAGTTCGCGCGCATCCAGCAGCTCAATGCGGATTACAACGCGCGCTTCGGCTTTCCCTTCATCCTGGCCGTGCGTGGCCCGCGCGGCACGGGCTTGTCGCGCCAGCAGATCATCGAGACCTTCGCGCGGCGGCTGGGCAACCCGGTGGACTTCGAGCGCGCCGAGGCGCTGCGCAACATCCACCGCATCGTCGAACTGCGCCTGAACGACAAGTTCGGCGTCGAGGCGGAGCTTGGCAACCTGGTGTGGGACTGGCAGGAGAAGCTCGCGCGGCACAGCGATCCGGGGTATGCGGAGAAGGGCCTGCTGACGGTCACCTACCTCACCGACGCGCATCGCGCGGCGGCGAAGGAGATCATGGAGGACATGCGGGAGTGCGGGTTCGATGAAGTGACGATCGATGCGGTGGGGAACGTCGTCGGACGGTATTCGCCGCGGGAGGCGGGAGCGAAATACCTCCTGACCGGCAGCCACTACGACACGGTGCGCAACGGCGGCAAGTACGACGGGCGCCTGGGCATCTTCACGCCCATGGCCTGCGTGCGCGAACTCGCGCGCAAGGGCGAACGCCTGCCCTTCGGCATGGAGGTCGTCGCCTTTGCCGAAGAAGAAGGCCAGCGCTACAAGGCCACCTTCCTGGGCTCCGGCGCCCTCATCGGGCACTTCGATGCGAAGTGGCTGGACCAGAAGGACGCCGACGGCATCCCCATGCGCGAGGCCATGCGCAACGCCGGGCTGCCGGCAACGCTGGAGGCGATCGCCGCGCTGCGGCGCGATCCCTCGCGCTACCTCGGGTTCGTCGAGGTGCACATCGAGCAGGGCCCGGTCCTCAACGAGATCGACCTGCCGCTGGGCATCGTCACCTCCATCAACGGCGGCGTGCGTTACCAATGCGAGGTGACCGGCATGGCCAGCCACGCGGGCACCACGCCCATGGACCGCCGGCGCGATGCCGCCGTTGCGGTCGCGGAGCTGGCGCTCTTCGTCGAGGAGCGTGCCAGGAGAGACGGCGACTCGGTCGGCACCATCGGCATGCTGCAGGTGCCCAACGGCTCGATCAACGTGGTGCCCGGGCGCTGCCTCTTCTCGCTGGACCTGCGCGCGCCGAACGATCCGCAGCGCGACGCGCTGGTGGCCGACGTGCTGGCAAAGCTCGCCGACATCTGCGAACGACGTGGCTTGCAGCACACGACCGAGCTCACGATGCGCGCTGCCGCGGCCCCGTCCGCGCCTGAATGGCAGCAGCGCTGGGAGCGCGCCGTCGCATCGCTGGGCGTGCCGCTGTACCGCATGCCCAGCGGCGCCGGCCACGACGCCATGAAACTGCACGAGGTGATGCCGCAGGCCATGCTGTTCGTGCGCGGCCAGAATTCCGGCATCAGCCACAACCCGCTGGAATCGACCACCAGCGACGACATCGAGCTGGCCGTGCGCGCCTTCGCGCACCTGCTGGCGCAGCTCGCCGAGGACCTGCGATGAACGCCCACGAGAGACTCGACGCCTGGGTGGACGCCCACTTCGACGAGGAGGTGCGCTTCCTGCAGGAACTGGTGCGCGTGCCGACCGACACGCCGCCGGGCAACAACGCCCCGCATGCGCAGCGCACCGCCGAACTGCTGCAGGCCTTCGGCATGGACGCGGAGCAGCACGCGGTGCCCGAAGAAGAGGTCCGCGCGCAGGGCATGCAGTCGGTCACCAACCTCGTGGTTCGCCGCCAGTACGGGGCCGGTCGCACGATCGCGTTGAACGCGCACGGTGACGTCGTGCCTCCCGGCGAAGGCTGGACGAAGGATCCCTACGGCGGCGAGATCGCCGAGGGCAAGCTCTATGGCCGCGCCGCTGCGGTGAGCAAGAGCGACTTCGCGAGCTTCACCTTCGCGGTGCGGGCCCTGGAGTCGCTGCAGGCGCCGCTGAAAGGCGCGGTCGAACTGCACTTCACCTACGATGAGGAAATGGGCGGCGAGCTGGGTCCCGGCTGGCTGCTGAAGAAGGGCATCACGCGGCCCGACCTGCTGATCGCCGCCGGCTTCAGCTACGAGGTGGTGACCGCGCACAACGGCTGCCTGCAGATGGAAGTGACGGTGCAGGGCAAGATGGCGCACGCGGCCATTCCCCACACCGGCGTCGACGCGCTGCAGGGCGCTGTGAAGATCCTGAACGCGCTCTATGCGCAGAACACCCTGTACAAGCAGGTGACCTCGAAGGTCGCCGGCATCCAGCATCCCTACCTGAACGTGGGTCGCATCGAAGGCGGCACCAACACCAACGTCGTGCCGGGCAAGGTGGTGTTCAAGCTCGATCGCCGCATGATTCCGGAGGAGAACCCGCAGGAAGTCGAAGCAACGGTGCGGCGCGTGATCACCGAAGCGGCGGCGCAGCATCCGGGCATCACCGTGGAGATCCGCCGCCTGCTGCTGGCCAATGCGCTGAAGCCGCTGCCGGGCAACCAGCCGCTGGTGGATGCGATCCGCAAGCACGCCCAGGCGGTCTTCGGCCAGGAGATTCCCGCCATGGGGACGCCGCTCTACACCGACGTGCGCCTTTATGGCGAAGCGGGCATCCCCGGCGTGATCTATGGCGCAGGCCCGCGCACCGTGCTGGAGTCGCACGCCAAGCGCGCGGACGAGCGGCTGGAGCTGGAGGACCTCAGGCGCGCGACCAAGGTGGTGGCGCGCACGCTTTTCGACCTGCTGGCCTGACCCGGTCTTTTCTTCCTCCCTCTCCCGCCTGCGGGAGAGGGTAGGGGTGAGGGCCGTGGCGCGCGCCCCTCACCCCTGCCCTCTCCCCAAGGGG
>DATAGN010000409.1:0-5813 GCA_036263715.1 Ramlibacter sp. | reverse complement strand
CGCCCTGCCCTACGCCACCGACGTGCGCACGGTGAAGTTCCTCTTCCTGCCGCCCGAGCACGACCCCGACAGCTACATCCGCGAGCACGGCCACGACGCCTTCGCGCGCTGCATCGGCGACGCCGTGCCGCTGTCCCGCTTCCTCATCGAGGCCTCGCGCGAGGGCTGCGACCTGAACACGGCCGAGGGCCGCGCCCACATGGCCGCCAATGCCAAGCCGCTGTGGTCGCAGTTGCCCGACGGCGCGCTCAAGCGCCAGTTGCTGGCCGAGATCGCGGAGCTGGCCCAGCTCACCACCCGCGAGCTCGAGGAGTTGTGGACCGGCCGCAAGGCAGCCCCTGCCCGGCAGGAAGGCGGTGGCTGGCGCAAGGACGGCGAGCGCAAGCCCTGGAGCGGGGAACGCAAGCCCTGGAAATCCGGCGCCGCCCGCGACGACCCGCACGCGCGCACCCCCTTGCGCGCCTTCCCCATGAACCGCGCCACGCGCGCTTTGCAGATCCTGTTCGCCGATCCCGCCGCCTGGGAAAGGCTGAGCCACGAAGACCACCACCTCCTGTGCGAGCTGCCTGCGCCGCACGGTGCGCTGTTCGCCTGGCTCGACAGCCAGCACCACGAGCACGGCCCCCAGCCTTGGGACGCGTTGCGCCAGGCGCTGTCCGGCCACGAGCACGAGCAGTTCGTCATCGCGGAGATGGCGAAGGTGCCGCCGCAGATCGAGAGCGATGCGGCCGAGCTCATGGACATCCTGGCCAAGGAGCGCAAGCGGCGCGACGACGAGGAGCGGGCGCGCCTGGCCGCCGCCGCGGGCAGCGACCCGGAGGCCTTCGAGCGCCTCAAGGCGTTGGTTGAACGCCAAAAACCCGGCGCCAAGGCTTGAAATTCCGCGACAACTCTATAATGTAGGGTTTGCTAGCGGCAAGAGCGACAGCAGCACCTCCGGACCGGCCAGCCGCGCACATTGCGCGGTCCCCCAAAGCGGGCAGGCCAACTCACCGCAAGGACTGCACACCAAATGTTCGCCCACCCATCTTGCCCCTGAGGTCGAAGTCGGCCTTGTCCCCGCGCCGGGTTGTTCGTGGCGCTTTTTTCGTTCTGCTGTCCCTTCCGAGGTCGTATGCCCGTTCAAAAGTCCGCGAAGCCGTCCACCGCTGCGAAACCTGCCGACCGAAAGCCAGTCCAATCCCCATCCCAGTCCGCTGCCAAGGCCCCGCTGAAAGTCGTCAAGAGCGACACGAAGCCGCCTGCCGCCAAGCAAGCAACGAAAGTAGCCCCGCCCGTGCCCACGAAGTCCACCGCCAAGGCCGACAAGGCCTCCGCCAAGGAAGAACCCACCAAGAAGGCCGCCAAGACGGCCACCGCCGCCAACGATGAAGTGGCGGTGAAGAAGAAGCCGGGCCGCCCGCCCAAGGCGAGCGCCGAAGTCGACACCCCTGCCAAGACGGCCACCGGCGCCAAGCGCGGCCGCAAGCCCAAGGCCGCCGAGCCGGTGAAGGGTGCCGCCGTGGACGACGTCGACCTGGCCGACGTCGATGCGGAATTCGAGGACAGCGAACCGGCGGTGGTCGAGGAAGTCGCCGCGGTGGCCGAGAAGGCCAAGCCGCTGCGCATGAAGATCAGCAAGGCGAAGGAACGCGCGCTGATGAAGGAATTCGGCCTGGATGAAACCATCCTGACCGAAGAGGAAATGCTCAAGCGCCGCCAGCGCCTGAAGAGCCTGATCAAGCTGGGCAAGACGCGCGGCTACCTCACGCACGCGGAAATCACCGACCACCTGCCGGAAAAGCTGGTCGACGCCGAGACGCTGGAAGTCGTGGTGTCCATGCTCAACGACATGGGCGTGGCCGTGTACGAGCAGACGCCCGATGCCGAAACGCTGCTGCTCACGAACACCGGCCCGACCGCCGCGACCGAAGAAGAAGCCGAAGAGGAAGCCGAAGCCGCGCTGTCCACCGTGGACAGCGAATTCGGCCGCACCACCGACCCGGTGCGCATGTACATGCGCGAGATGGGCACGGTGGAACTGCTCACGCGCGAGGGCGAGATCGAGATCGCCAAGCGCATCGAAGGCGGCCTGATGGCCATGATGGAGGCGATCTCCGCATCGCCGGCCACCATCGCCGAGATCCTGCGCCTGGCCAACGAGATCCGCGAGGGCAAGGTCGTCATCTCCACCATCGTCGACGGCTTCTCCAATCCGAACGAAGCCGACGACTACGTGGCCGAGGAAGACTTCGACGAGTTCGATGCCGACGACGACGACGACGGCTCCGGCGGCTCCAAGGCGCTGACCAAGAAGCTGGAAGAGCTCAAGGCGCAGGCGCTGGAGCGCTTCGCCCGCATCGCCGACCTGTTCGAGAAGGTCCACAAGGTCTACGACAAGGAAGGCTGGGGCACGCCCGCCTACCACAAGGCGCAGAAGGCCCTGTCCGAGGAGCTGATGACCATCCGCTTCACGGCCAAGACCATCGAGAAGCTGTGCGACATGGTGCGCGGCCAGGTGGACGACATCCGCAAGAAGGAACGCGAGCTGCGCCGCATCATCGTGGACAAGTGCGGCATGCCGCAGGAAACCTTCATCAAGGACTTCCCGCCCAACCTGCTGAACCTGCGCTGGGTGGAAAAGCAGGCGTCCGCGGGCAAGCCCTGGAGCGTGGTGATCGCGCGCAACGTGCCCGCCATCCAGGAACTGCAGCAGAAGCTGATGGACCTGCAGTCGCAGGTGGTCGTGCCGCTGGCGGAGCTGAAGGAAATCAACCGCCGCATGAACGAGGGCGAGGCGTCCTCGCGCGAGGCGAAGAAGGAAATGATCGAGGCCAACCTGCGCCTCGTGATCTCCATCGCCAAGAAGTACACCAACCGCGGCCTGCAGTTCCTGGACCTGATCCAGGAAGGCAACATCGGCCTGATGAAGGCGGTGGACAAGTTCGAATACCGCCGCGGCTACAAGTTCTCGACCTATGCGACGTGGTGGATCCGCCAGGCGATCACGCGTTCGATCGCGGACCAGGCCCGCACGATCCGCATCCCGGTGCACATGATCGAGACCATCAACAAGATGAACCGCATCTCGCGCCAGCACCTGCAGGAATTCGGCTTCGAGCCGGACGCCAGCATCCTGGCGGCCAAGATGGAGATCCCGGAAGACAAGATCCGCAAGATCATGAAGATCGCCAAGGAGCCGATCTCCATGGAGACGCCGATCGGCGACGACGACGATTCGCACCTGGGCGATTTCATCGAGGACACCGGCAACACGGCGCCCATCGAAGCGGCCATGCAGGCGGGCCTGCGCGACGTGGTCAAGGACATCCTCGACTCGCTGACCCCGCGCGAAGCGAAGGTGCTGCGCATGCGCTTCGGCATCGAGATGAGCACGGACCACACGCTGGAAGAAGTCGGCAAGCAGTTCGACGTGACCCGCGAGCGCATCCGCCAGATCGAGGCGAAGGCGCTGCGCAAGCTGAAGCACCCGAGCCGCTCGGACAAGCTGCGGTCGTTCATCGACACGCTCTGATCCCCGTCACCCCGGGTCCTCGTCACCCCGCGCAGGCGGGGCCCCAGGGCTCCCAGGAAAGCGGCCACCGGCCGCTTTTTCTTTGCCTCCGCCAAATGAGGCATTCCTTCCCAAGCGCTTCGGCCCTATGGTGGCCGCTTCCCATGGAAGGCTCCAGCTCCTTCGCCCACATCGATGCGCCCGGCGGCAGCCGCGCGCAGCGGCTGGCGCGTTCCTGCTTCGCGGCGCTCGAAGGCGCCGCCGCGGCCATCCCCTCCAGCCTGGGCTGCGTGATCCTCGTCTTCGGGGTGGTGGCGCCGCAGGCCATCGGCAGCGGCGTGCTGGCCATGATGATCGGCCTGGCCTGGATCCACCTGGTCACCGCCGGCCACAGCCGTCCCGTGGGCTACTCGGGCCGCATCTTCGAAGCGACCACGCTGGCCGCCATGATCGAACAGCTCGTTCCCCAGCTGGCAGGCTGGGGCGTCGCGGACGGCGTGGGGGTGCGCCTGGCCTTCGTCTGCGCCATCGGCGGCGGTGGCGGGCTGGTGGTCGCGCTGCTCTTCCTGCTGCGCGCCGAGCGCCTGACGCCGTACATCCCGACCCCCGTGTTCGCCGGCTTCTGCAACAGCATCGCGCTGGCGCTCATCGTGTCGCAGTCCCGCAGCCTGTGGCAGCTGGCTTCGGGCACCACCACGCAAGTGGTGGCCGTGCTCACCACCGTCATCGTCGGCTTCGGCACGGCCTACGCGGTGCGGCGCTGGCTGCCAGGGCGTCCCGGCGCCGCGGTGGGGCTCGTTGCCGGACTGGCCGCCGGACTCGCCTGGACGCAGGCCGGCCAGCCGCTCACGACCGTGGGCGGCGGCGACTGGAGCGTGCCCCTGCCCTTCACGCTGGCGGACTTCGCGGCGCTCGCCGCGCCAGGCGTGAAGAGGGCGCCCCTCGTGTTCCTGCTGGTCGGCAACAGCGCCATCCTGGGGGTGATGATCTTCATCAACACCGCCATGGCCGCGCAGACGCTCACGCAGTTCGACGGCCGCCGCCCCGCGCGCGGCCCCGGCGGCCTGGTCTCCGGCATCGCCCTGGCGAGCTGCGGCGCCGCCGGCGCCACCACCATCTCCGGCAGCATCCTGACCTCGCTGGCCGTGGCGCGCACGGCCTCCGTCAACACCGCGTCGCTGCTCTTGCTGGGCGCGACCTGCGCGCTGGTGTACCTGACGGGCGTGCTCGCGTGGATGCCGCTGGCCGCGGTAATCGGCGTCCTGCTGTGCGAGGCCTGGTTCCTGGTCGACCGCCCTTCCCTGCGGCTGCTGGTGGACTGGTTGCGCCGCCGCCCGCTGGCGCACAACGCCCGCGAAGACCTGGCGCTGGTCGCCGCCGTGACCGCGCTGGCCGCCTTCGTCAACATGGTCGTGGCCGCCTTCGGCGGACTGGTGCTCGGCCTGTTCCTGGTCGCGCTGCGCAGCGCGCGCCACCCCGTCCGCCACGTGTGGACCGGCGCCCAGGTGTCCTCCAACTGCGCGCGTTCGGGCGCCGATCTGCGGGTGCTCGCCGAACACGGTGCGGCGCTGCGCGTGTTCGAACTGGAGGGCGACATGTTCTTCGCCGTCGGTGCCAGCCTGGATCGCGCCTTGCAGGAGCAGACGGAGGACGCTGCCTGCGTCGTGCTGGACTGGTCGCGCGTGCGGCACATCGACAGCAGCGTGGCGTCGACGCTGGCCGCCTTCGGCAGCAGGGCCGCCGTGCGCGGGCTCTTCGTCGTGCATGCGGGGGCGGCGGACCTGCCGCAGGGCAATGTGGCGGGCGAACTGCGCCGGCGCCTGCCCGGCGCCCACTTCGCGGCGGACCTGGACTACGCACTCGAGCTCGCCGAGAACCAGTTGATCCGCCTGCGGGCCGGCCAGCGCCGTGGCGCCGACGACATCAGCACCCTGTTCGAGGCGGTGACGCTGTTCAGCGGCTTCGACCCGGCCGAACGCGCGCTGCTCGAGGAGGCGATGACGCACAAGGTCTATCGCGCCGGCGAGGTGATCCTGCGTGCCGGCGAAATGAGCGACGAACTGATGCTGGTGGTGCAGGGATCGGCCAGCGTGGTCGTCAGCGGCCAGGACGGGCAGCCCATGCGACTGGCCGGCGTGCGCCGCGGGGCGATCCTGGGCGAGGTCGGTTTCCTCGACGGCTCGCCGCGTTCGGCCACCGTGCTGGCGCAGGACGACGTGCTGGTGGCGATCCTCACGCGCGCGGCCTACGATCGGCTGGCTGCCAGCACCGCGACGCTGGTCCCCAAGCTGCTTGCCAACATGGCCGTGTCCCTGGCGCA
>DATAGN010000408.1:0-3353 GCA_036263715.1 Ramlibacter sp. | reverse complement strand
GAGAGGTCCACGAAGCGGCGGGCGTAATGCGGCTCCAGGCGCGAGGGCGAGTTGCGCATGGCCTCCAGGTAGAAGTCGTGCACGCGCGCCTGGTTCAGCACCACGTGGGGGAATTCGGAGAGGCCGTCCTCGGTGTCCTGCACGCGGCCGTGCCGCACGATGTTCTCGGGCTGCTTCTCGTCCGGTTTCCAGAAGGTCACCTCGTTGATCCAGCAAGCCTCCTTGACCACGCGCTCGGCGAAGTTGAAGGCCTCGAACATCTCCATGGTGCGGCAGGCGATGCCGTCGGCCTGCCCGAGCTGCAGGGGCCCGTCCTTCTGCTCCACGATGCACGTGCGGATGTCGGGAAAGGCAGCGAGCTGGGTCGCGAGCGTCAGGCCGGCGGGGCCGCAGCCCACGACCAGCACGTCGACTTCCTGCGGAACCGCGTCGGTGCGTTGCAGGGCCTGCGGCGAGGCGTCGACCACGTGGGGGTCACCCGGCCGGAAGCCGTTCAGGTGGAATTGCATCTGTCTCTCTTTGGAATCGGGATCGTCGAATACTGCTCAGGCATGGCGAGGCCATTGCAGCCCGAGAGGATATCCTCGCGGCATCCGAAATCCCGCGTTTCCCATGCGCTGCGAAGACATCGCCTCCCATCCCGACTTTCGCCACCTCGCCAGCATCGAGGGCATTGCCGTGGAGCTGCGCTACGCGGGCACCGACAACTTCGTCGGGCGCAACCTGTACGGGGCGCTCGACTGCGCCTGGGTCCATGCATTGGCCGCCACCGGGCTCGAACTCGCCGTGGCGCGCCTCGCCCGCGAGGCCCCCGGATACCGCCTGCTCGTGCTGGACGCCGCGCGACCGCATCGCGTGCAGATCCAGCTGTGGGACCACCTGGAGGGCACGGACCTGCGCCAGTACGTGGCGGACCCCGCGCGCGGCTCGATCCATTCCTTCGGCATGGCCATCGATGCGACGCTGCTCGGTCCGGACGGCCACGAGGTGGACATGGGCAGCGGCTACGACGAGATGACCGAGCTGTCGCATCCGCGGCTGGAGGCGCAGCACCGGGCGAGCGGCGCGCTGACGGCGCAGCAGGTCCGGCATCGCGAGCTGCTGCGCGACGCCATGTACCGCAGCGGCTTCCAGGGCATCGAGAACGAGTGGTGGCACTTCGACATGCTCGATCGCCAGCACGTGCGCAGCTACTTCACCCGGGTGGACTAGGAGTCTGCGCGGCAGAGGCCTGGCCGCCCCCGCGCCGCCGCGAAAACTGCGAAGCTTGCGTCTTTGCGTCCCCGTGAAAGAGGCAAGCCGATGAAGACCCGCGCCGCCGTCGCCTGGCAGGCTGGACAGCCCCTGACGATCGAAGAACTCGACCTCGACGGCCCGCGCGCCGGCGAGGTGCTGGTGGAGGTCAAGGCCACCGGCATCTGCCACACCGACTACTACACGCTCTCGGGCGCCGATCCCGAAGGGCTGTTCCCGGCCGTGCTCGGTCACGAAGGCGCCGGCGTGGTGCTGGAGGTCGGCGCCGGCGTGACATCGCTGAAGCCCGGCGACCACGTCATCCCGCTGTACACGCCCGAATGCCGGCAGTGCAAGTTCTGCCTGTCGCGCAAGACCAACCTGTGCCAGCTGATCCGCGGCACGCAGGGCAAGGGCCTCATGCCCGACGGCACCTCGAGGTTCTCGCTCGGCGGCAAGCCCATCCTGCACTACATGGGCACGTCCACGTTCGCCAACCACATCGTCGCGCCCGACATCGCGCTGGCGAAGATCCGCAGCGACGCGCCCTTCGACAAGGTCTGCTACATCGGCTGCGGCGTCACCACCGGAATCGGCGCAGTGATCTTCACCGCGAAGGTGGAGGCCGGCGCGAACGTGGTGGTGTTCGGCCTCGGCGGCATCGGGCTGAACGTGATCCAGGGCGCCAGGATGGTGGGGGCCGACAAGATCATCGGCATCGACCTGAATCCGGCGCGCGAGGCCATGGCGCGCCAGTTCGGCATGACGCACTTCCTCAACCCGAAGGAGCACGCGAACGTGGTCGATGCGATCGTGCAGCTCACCGACGGCGGCGCCGACTACAGCTTCGAGTGCATCGGCAACACCACCACCATGCGCCAGGCGCTGGAGTGCTGCCACAAGGGCTGGGGGCAGAGCGTGATCATCGGCGTCGCCGAAGCGGGCAAGGAGATCGCGACGCGGCCCTTCCAACTGGTGACCGGCCGGGTGTGGAAGGGCTCCGCGTTTGGCGGCGCGCGCGGCCGCACCGACGTGCCGAAGATCGTGGACTGGTACATGGAAGGCAAGATCAACATCGATGACCTGATCACGCACCGCCTGCCGCTGGAGGACATCAACAAGGGCTTCGACCTGATGAAGGCCGGCGAGTCGATCCGCTCGGTCGTGGTGTACTGACATGGAAGCGATCACGACGCTCGAGGAGCACCGCTGCTTCGACGGCGTGCAGGGCTTCTACGAACACGCGTCGCGCGAGGTGGGACTGCCGATGCGCTTCGGCGTCTTCGTGCCCTCGCAGGCGCAGCTGGGGCCGTGCCCGGTGCTGTACTGCCTGGCGGGGCTGACCTGCAACGAACAGACCTTCGCGATCAAGGCGGGCGCGCAGCAGCATGCGGCGCGGCATGGCCTCGTGCTGGTCACGCCCGACACCAGCCCGCGCAACACCGGCGTGGCCGAAGCGGATGCGAACTGGGACTTCGGCACCGCCGCCGGCTTCTACCTCGATGCCACGCGCGAGCCGTATGGGCGCCACTGGCGCATGGAGAGCTGGATCATGAAGGAGCTGCCGGGCGTGCTGCACCGGCACTTTCGCGTGCGGCTCGATCGCGCCGGCATCCTGGGCCACTCCATGGGCGGCCATGGCGCTCTCACGCTAGCGCTGCGCCATCCCGGCATCTTCCAGACGGTCTCGGCCCTGGCGCCGATCTGCGCACCGACGGAAGTGCCGTGGGGGCAGAAGGCCTTTCCCGGCTACCTCGGTGACGATCCCAACGTGTGGGCCCTGCACGATGCGGTGCAGCTGGTCGCGCGCGGCGGCCGCGCACCGCACCTGCTGGTGGACCAGGGGCTAGAGGACCAGTTCCTCGCCACGCAGTTGCGACCGGAGCGGCTGGAAGAGGCGTGCGCCGCGGCAGGCCAGCCCCTCACGCTGCGGCGCCATGCGGGCTACGACCACGGCTACTTCTTTATCCAGAGCTTCATCGGGGAGCACGTCGCGCATCACGCGGCTGGTCTTGCCGGCTGATCTCGTGCCTCGCGCCGGACCGGGACGGGGCAGCCCGCCTGGGCGAATGTCCCCCGACGCCGGCTGAAGCCGGCGTCTCCTCCTTGACTTCGCCCAG
>DATAGN010000407.1:0-3285 GCA_036263715.1 Ramlibacter sp. | reverse complement strand
CCGGTGGTGCGCAGCTGGCCGATGGTGGCGGGCATCGACGGCTCGGGCACGGTGCTCCAAAGCAGTTCGGCGCAATGGAAGCCCGGCGATGCGTTCGTGCTCAATGGCTACGGCGTCGGCGAGACGCACAAGGGCTGCCTGGCCGGCAAGGCGCGGCTGAAGTCGCAGTGGCTGGTGCGCCGGCCCGCGGCCTTCAGCGCGCGGCAGGCGATGGCCATCGGCACGGCCGGCTATACCGCCATGCTGTGCGTGCTGGCGCTGGAGCGCCACGGTGTCAAGGCGGGCGATGGCGAAGTGCTCGTCACGGGTGCGACCGGCGGCGTGGGTTCGGTGGCGATCGCGCTGCTCGCGAAGCTGGGGCATCGCGTGGTCGCGGCCACCGGCAAGGCCGCCGAGGCCGATTACCTGAAGTCGCTGGGCGCCACCGGCGTGATCGACCGCAACGAACTCTCGGCCCCCGGCAAGCCCCTGCAGAAGGAGCGCTGGACCGCCGTGGTCGATGCCGTGGGCAGCCACACCCTGGCGAATGCCTGCGCGCAGCTGCGCTACGGCGGTGCTGTGGCAGCCTGCGGACTGGCGCAGGGCCTGGACTTCCCGGCCAGCGTCGCGCCGTTCATCCTGCGCGGCGTGGCCTTGCTGGGAGTCGACAGCGTCATGGCGCCCATGGCGCTGCGCGAGCAGGCCTGGGAGCGGCTCGCGCGCGACCTCGACGCCAGGCTGCTGGACACCATGACCACCGAAATCGCGCTGTCCGGTGCGGTGGACGCGGCCCACAAGTTGATGCGCGGCGAGGTCCGCGGGCGCATCGTCGTGAAAGTCTCCTGAACGAAAGCCACGGATGAAGATCACCGTTGAAACCGTCGTGCGCGCGCCGCTCGAGGAAGTCTGGCGCGCCTGGACCACGCCCGCCGACATCGAGCAGTGGAACGCCGCGTCCGCCGACTGGCACACCACCAAGGCTTCGGTCGACCTGCGCGAGGGCGGCACCTTCTCGTCGCGCATGGAGGCCAAGGACGGCAGCATGGGCTTCGACTTCGCCGGCACCTACAAGCGCATCGTTCCGCAGCAGCTGCTGGAGTGCGCCTTCGGTGACCGCGAGCTGCGCGTCGAGTTCGTGCCGGGCGCCGACGGCGTCACGGTGCGCGAGACCTTCGACGCGGAGACCACCTTCCCGGTGGAGCAGCAGCGCCAGGGCTGGCAGGCGATCCTGGACAACTTCGCGCGGCACGTCGAAGGCCGGTAGGTTGGGTTGCGGCGCAGCCGCACCTCAACACGCATACCCGAGACCGTTGGGGTGCGCTTCGCGCAACCCAACCTACGAAAGACGATAGTCGCGGATCGCGTCCACGGTCGTGCACAGCAGCCCGTGCGCAAGCGCGAAGTCAGCGACCTGCGCACCGCGCGCCATGCTCCCGTCCGGGTTCATCAACTCGCACAGCACGCCCGCGGGCTGGCAGCCCGCCAGCCGCGCCAGGTCGACGGCGGCTTCCGTGTGGCCCTGCCGCTCCAGCACGCCGCCCGGCCTGGCCACCAGCGGGAACACGTGCCCGGGGCTCACGATCTCGCTGCGCTCCAGCGTCGAGCGCAAGGCGCACTGGATCGTCTGCACGCGATCGCCAGCGGAAACGCCCGTGCTGATGCCGTGTGCCGCTTCGATGGACTGCGTGAAGGCCGTGGCGAAGCGCGAGCGGTTCGCCTCCACCATGGGCCGCAGCTTCAGCGCACTGGCGCGCTCGGGCAGGATGCACAGGCAGACGATGCCGCTGCCTTCGCGGATCAACAGCGCCATGGTGGCGGGTGTGATGCGGTCGGCGGCGACGATGAGGTCGGCCTCGTTCTCGCGCTCGGCGTCGTCGAGCACGAGCACGGGCTGGCCGGCGGCGACGCGCGCGAGCACGTCGGGCACGGGACTCAGCGCAATGGCGCTGCGGGAGGCGGGGATGGCAAGGGTCATGAAACGCTCCTGGTTCGTCGAACAAAGGCGCTCCAAGGCGGCAAGAACGCGCGCGCCTGCCCGCAGCGGGCAAGCGCATGCACAAGGCGCGGCCCGAGGGTCGCACCCATCTTCTTTCATCCGGACTGGGGAAACCGCAAGGTTTCCGACACCGTCGGCCCCGGCATTGGACCGGGTCTGCTGACTCCGTGCTGCTGGCGCGGCACGGGCGCTCGCGGGCTCGTGGCTGGCGCCACCTACCGCCGGTGGGGAATCGCACCCCGCCCTGAAGACCCCGCGATCGTAAGACGGGCGCAATACCCTGGCAGTCACTGCGGTGTCACGGCCGCTACTTTCGTATTGCTTGCGGCGCAGCACCTATAGTGGCTGCTCCCATGGAGATTCCCACCCAGCCGGCCAACCGACGGCGGCACCTGCTAGCGCGCCGTGCCAGCGTGGCGCAGCGACGCATGGAACGGCTCGACCCCGCCGTGCGGGCGCTGCTCTGGTCGGGCATCGCCGGCCTGCTGTTCGTGGTGCTCAACGCGATCATGCGCGGCCTGTCGCTGGTGATGGATCCCTTCGAGACCCAGTTCCTGCGCTACCTCATGGGCCTCGCGGTGATGCTGCCGCTGATGCTGCGCTCGGGGCTCGCCGCCTACCGCCCGAAGAACATCGCCGGCCAGTTCACGCGCGGCGGCGTGCACACGCTGGGCCTGTGCCTGTGGTTCATCGCGCTGCCGCACATCACCATCGCGGACGTCACGGCCATCGGCTTCACCACGCCCATCTTCATCATGCTGGGGGCAGTGCTGCTGTTCAAGGAACCGATGCGCTGGGAGCGCTGGGTCGCCGCGGCCATCGGGTTCGGCGGCGTGGTGATCGTGGTCGCGCCCAAGATGACCGGCAGCGGCGGCGTGTGGAACCTGGTGATGCTGGCGTCGGCGCCGGTGTTCGCGGCCTCCTTCCTGATCACCAAGGCGCTCACCCGCTACGAGCGGCCGGAGGTGATCGTGGCCTGGCAGTCGATCACGGTCACCCTCATGAGCCTGCCACTGGCGCTGTGGCACTGGCAGTGGCCCACCGCCACGCAGTGGCTGCTGTGCGCCGTGTGCGGGGTGCTGGGGAGCACGGCGCACTATTGCCTGACGCGTTCGTATGCAACGGCGGACATCTCCGCCAGCCAGTCGGTGAAGTTCCTGGACCTGGTGTGGGCGACCTTGATCGGGTGGCTGGCGTTCGGGGACCAGCCCAGCCGGTCGACTTTGATCGGGGGCGTGGTGATCTGCGCGGCGACGATCTGGATTGCGCGGAGGGAGACGCGCGGGGTGCGGTGAGTGCGTCGTCGGGGT
>DATAGN010000406.1:0-13500 GCA_036263715.1 Ramlibacter sp. | reverse complement strand
CGCGACAGTTCCAGCAGCGGCTCCAGGGAGCACTGCCACTGGTCGATGTCCGCGTGCGGATCGCCGATCCTGCGAAAGCGCTCCGGCATCGTGTGCAGGGTGAAGTCCGCCGGCTCGCAGTCCGCCAGTTCCTTCCAGGTGACCGGCGCCGATACGCGCGCATCGGGCTTGGGCCGCACCGAGTACGCCGAGGTCACGGTGCGGTCCTTCGCGTTCTGGTTGTAGTCGACGAAGACGCCCCGGCGCTCTTCCTTCCACCACTTGCTGGAAGCGAGCGTCGGCGCCCGCCGTTCGACCTCGCGCGCGAGCGCCAGCGCGGCACGCCGCACTTCGTCGAAGGTCCACTTCTGCTGGATGCGCACCAGCACGTGGATGCCGCGCGAGCCCGAGGTCTTGGGCCAGCCCTTCAGCCCCAGCTCCGTCAGCACTTCGTGGACGATGTTGGCGACGTCGCGGATCTGCGGCCACTCGACGCCCGGCACGGGGTCGAGGTCCACGCGAAGCTCATCGGGGTGGTCCAGGTCTTCGGCCCGCACCGGGTGCGGATGCAGCTCCAGGCAGGCCAGGTTCGCCATCCAGGCCAGGTCGGAGGCGTGGCGCGGAACCACCTCGCAGGCCGAGCGACCGGAGGGAAAGCGGATCTCGGTGACGTCCAGCCAGTCCGGCCGCTTCTCCGGCGCCCGCTTCTGGAAGAAGAACTCGCCTTCGATGCCCTGCGGATAGCGCACCAGCACGCACGGCCGGCCGCCGGCCCCCCGCAACGCGCCTTCGGCCACGGCCAGGTAGTAGTGGACGAGGTCGAGCTTGGTCACGCCCGCCTGCGGGATCAGCAGCCGGGTCGGGCTGGTGATCACCACCTCCCGGCCGCCAATCTCCAGCGTCGTCGCGTCCTTTGCCTGTGCCATGGGCCGGAAAGTACACCTCCGTGGGACAATCGGGGGTCAGACACGGCCGTGTTCCAGCAGCGCGGCCGTTTTCCATTCCGGAGCCTCCGCTTGTCCGCATCCCCCTTCAGCGCCGAAGTCCGGCGCCGCCGCACCTTCGCCATCATCTCGCACCCCGACGCGGGCAAGACGACGCTGACCGAAAAGCTGCTGCTGTTCTCGGGCGCCATCCAGATCGCCGGCGCCGTGAAGGGCCGCAAGGCCTCGCGCCACGCCACCTCGGACTGGATGGAAATCGAGAAGCAGCGCGGGATCTCGGTGGCGTCCTCGGTGATGCAGATGCTGTACCGCGACCACGTCGTGAACCTGCTCGACACGCCCGGCCACAAGGACTTCTCCGAAGACACCTACCGCGTGCTGACCGCGGTCGATGCGGCCCTGATGGTGATCGACGCCGCCAACGGCGTGGAAGCGCAGACCCGGCGGCTGATCGAGGTCTGCCGCCAGCGCGACACGCCCATCATCACCTTCGTCAACAAGATGGACCGCGAGGTGCGCGAGCCGCTCGACATCCTCGACGAGGTCGAGCGCGAGCTGGGCATGCCCTGCGTTCCCATGACCTGGCCGGTCGGCAAGGGCAAGAGCTTCGGCGGCATCATGAACCTGCGCCGGCAGGCGATGACCGTGTTCGAGTCGGGCAGCGAGAAGCGTCCCGAGGAGCTGGACACGGTGCCCCTGTCGGACAGCGCAGAACTGCAGCGGCGCTTCGGCGCCGAATACGACGCGGCCGCCGAGTCGATGGAACTGGCCGCCGGCGCGTCGCCCGAGTGGGACCACGCGGCGTTCCTCGCCGCCCGGCAGACGCCCGTGTTCTTCGGCTCCGCCGTCAACAACTTCGGCGTGATGGAAGTGCTCGACGCCCTGGTGGACCTGGCGCCGGCCCCGCAGCCGCGCAAGAGCACCGCGGTCGTGAACCGCCAGCCGCAGGAGCGCATCATCGCGCCCGACGAGCAGGCGTTCTCCGGCGTCGTGTTCAAGGTGCAGGCGAACATGGACCCGTCGCACCGCGACCGCATCGCCTTCGTGCGCATGGCCTCGGGCAAGTACACGCCGGGCATGAAGCTCAAGGTGCAGCGCACCGGCAAGGAACTGCGCCCGACCTCCGTCGTCACCTTCCTGTCGCAAAGGCGCGAAGCGGTCGACGAGGCGTATGCGGGGGACATCATCGGCTTCACCACGCACGGCGGCGTGCAGCTGGGCGACACCATCACCGACGGCAGCGTGAACCTGCAGTACACCGGGCTGCCCTTCTTCGCGCCCGAACTCTTCCAGGTGGTCGTGCTCAAGAACCCGCTGCGCACCAAGCAGTTGCAGCAGGGCCTGGCCCAGCTGGGCGAGGAAGGCGCGATCCAGGTCTTCCGCCCCCACGTCGGCGGGCCGATGCTGCTGGGCGCGGTCGGCCAGCTGCAGTTCGAAGTGGTGCAGCACCGCCTGGCCACCGAGTACGACTGCGACGTGCGCATGGAAGGCTGCCCGTACACCGGCGCACGCTGGATCACTGCGGACTCGCCGGCCGAGCTGAAGACCTTCACGGACGCGTACCCGCAGCGGCTGGCGCTCGACGCCGCCGACGCACTGGCTTTCCTCTGCACCTCGCCTTACGACGTGCGGCTGGCGCAGGAACGCTTTCCCAAGATCCACTTCCATCTTTTGCGCGAGCACGCCGGACTTTCTTTACAGAACGCCGGCTGAGTGCCCGCCCCAAGCGCCGGCGCCGACGGCAAAATGGTTCGTCGAAGCCGACCGATCCATACCATGAAGAAGAAGTCCGCCTTGCTTCGCTCCCTCGTGGCGCTCACCTCGTCCGCGGTCCTGCTCGCCGGTTGCGGCGGCGGTGGCGGCGACGGGCCCGGCCCGGGGCCCTCCACCGCGCCTTCTCCGGCGCCGGCCACGCCGCCGGAGACGAACGCACCGAGCACCGCCCCCATTCCACCGACGACCGCGCTGGGATCCTCGAGGCAGTACGAAGGCTCCGTCGCCGGCTGCTCGCTGGACACGCAGAAGAAGTTCGCGCGCGCCTACCTGGACGAGGTCTACCTCTGGTACCGCGAGATTCCCAACGTGGACCCGGCCAGCTACAGCAACATCCCCGACTATTTCAACGCGCTGCTGGTGCGGACGCCGGATTCGACCGGGCAGGAGAGGGACCGCTTCAGCACGGTGCTGCCCGCCTCGCAGGCTGCCAACCTGGCGCCGTCGGCGGGCGCGCAGCAGCTCGACCCTTTCACGGCGCAGCAGAACCACACGCGCGCGGTGCCGATCACCCGCGTGGTCACCAGCCCGGCCGGACGCCGCGTGGGCTACATCCAGTTCAACGACCACAGCTTCGGCGCGCAGGACGACCTGATCACCGCCTTCCGCCAGCTGCAGTCCGGCGGCGGCGTGCAGGACCTCGTGCTCGACCTGCGCCAGAACTCCGGCGGCTACCTCTACGTTGCCGTCGCCGCCGCCTCCATGATCACGGGCCCGCAGAACGAGGGCAAGGTCTTCGAGCAACTGCGCTACAACGACAAGCGCCAGGCCGAGAGCACGCAGAGCACGCTGCTCTTCTCCAACCGCGTGCAGTTCACCGAGTCGCAGTACCCGCTGGGCTCCCAGCTGCCGCAGCTGGCCCTTCCGCGCGTGTTCGTGCTGACGACCCCGACCACCTGCTCGGCCAGTGAATCGATCATCAACGGCCTGCGGGGTGTCGACGTGCAGGTCATCCAGATCGGCACGCCGGACGTCAGCGCCGACACGGGCTTGCCGGGCACCTGCGGCAAGCCTTACGGCTTCCACCAGAAGAACAACTGCGGCTGGGCGTACTTCCCGCTCGAGTTCCAGGGCACCAACGCCAAGGGCTTCGGCGGCTACACCACCGGCTTCCGCAACAACTGCCAGGTGGCGGACAACGGTGGCTCGCGCGGCACGACCAGCGATTCGCTGTTCAGCGCGGCGCTGACGTACGCCGACACCGGCGCCTGCCCCGCCGGCACCGTTGCCACGGCGCAGAGCAGTGGCACGCCCCTGCTGGGCGACCTGGTGCGGCCGGGGCGGCCCGCGTGGGCGGGGCGACTGCTGCTGCCGTCGCAGCAAGTGCGTTGACGGGGACCGCCGGCATGCTGCCGCTGCGGGCGTGGCCCGCGGCCGCCCGCGAGCGCATCCGCGGCGTGCTGACCGACATCGACGACACGCTCACCACCGAAGGCGTGGTGCCGCAGGAGGTGGTGGATGCGCTCGCCCGCCTGCGCGACGCCGGCCTGCACGTCATCCCCATCACCGGCCGGCCCGTGGGCTGGAGCGAACCCTT
The DNA here is from genome assembly GCA_036263715.1 of Ramlibacter sp. GTDB lineage: Bacteria > Pseudomonadota > Gammaproteobacteria > Burkholderiales > Burkholderiaceae_C > Ramlibacter. The sequence goes on along the minus strand of DATAGN010000406.1, from coordinate 9,267 downwards.
CGCGCGGCAATGGGCGGTGGATGCGATCGTGGCCGAGAACGGCGCGGTGGCGCTCACGCGCACGGCGCAGGGACTGCGCAAGCTGTACCTGCAGGATGCCGCCACCCGCGCTGCAAACTTTGCGCGCATGCAGCAGGTGGCGCAGCGCGTCGTGCGCGAGGTGCCCGGCGCCACGATCTCGACCGACAGCCCCGGGCGCGAAACCGACATCGCGATCGACCACAGCGAATACGCGCACCTGCCGCAGGAACGCATCGACGCCGTGGTGGCGCTGATGCGTTCGGAAGGCATGAACGCCACGGTGAGCTCGATCCACGTCAACGGCTGGTATGGCGACCACAACAAGCTGGCCGGCGCGCGCTGGATCGTGCGCCAGCTGTTCGACCGCGACCTCGATGCGGAGCTCGATGCCTGGGTCTACGTGGGCGACTCGACCAACGACGTGCTGATGTTCCAGCACTTCCCGCACAGCGTCGGGGTGGCGAACATCCGCCGCTTCGAGGACCAGCTGGCGTTCAAGCCGCGGTATGTGACCGAAGGGGAGAGGGGCGCGGGGTTCTGCGAGCTTGCGGGGGCGATCCTTTCCACGCGTCATTCCCGCGAAGGCGGGAATCCAGGGCTCCCGGACTGAACTGCGCGCGCAGCGCGCAGCCTTGAAAGCCCTGGATCCCCGCCTCCGCGGGGATGACGGTGGTCAAGCCACGATGGGCGTCAGCGGCCGCTGCTCCACGCCCGTCCGGCGCGCCAGCTTGTCCCAGCAGGCGCGCACATATGCATTCATGATCCGCCCGTACGCCGGGTGCCAGCGCCAGCCCCACTCGGGATGGAACTGGAAACCCCAGGCGTACGCGTCCTCGTCGTGCCAGCGGAAGGCCTCCACCAGCCCGTCGTCGGCATGCGCTTCGGCCACCAGGCCGTCGCCCAGCCGCTTCACGCCTTGCGAGTGCAATGAGCTCACGGGGAAGCGTCCCATCTGCGCGATCCGCTCCAGCGCGCCACCGGGCACGCAGGTGACGAAGTGGCGTTCCACGTACTGTTCGTCCAGGCCTTCGTCGTCGTCCTCCCAGTGCTTCAGGAAGCGCGGGTCGTTGCGCAGCCACTGGTGCAGGCTGCCACCGAGCGCGACGTTGATGTCCTGCGAGCCGCGGCAGAAGCCGATCACCGGCACCCGCCGCGCGATCGCCAGGCGCACCAGCGTGTGCGCCATCTCGTCGCGCTCGAAGTCGTACTGGAACTCCGGCCGGGCGGGCTCCTCGCCCCACAGCCGCGGGTTCACGTTGGTATCGGAGCCACCCAGCAGGAGCCCGTCCACGCTGGCCAGCAACTCTTCCAGCCGCTCCATCGGCGCCCGCGGATAGCAGACCGGCTGCAGGCCCATGTTTAGCATGGTGCGCTGGCCACCTTCGTCCATCAGCGTGTACAGCTGCGTGTGCCCCGATGGATTGGTCAGCAGGCGATGGCTCGCCATCACCCAGACGCGCGGAACCTGCGGAGCGTCCATCACGCCTCCCGTCGATCGCGATGTTCGCGGCACGCCGCGGCAAACGCCTCCAGCGTGCGCTGGTAGAAAGGATGCTGCTCGTGGCGCCACTCCGGGTGCCACTGCACGGCGTACGCAAAGGCCCGCGCGTCCTTCACGTGCACCGCCTCCACCAGGCCGTCGGGCGCGCGGCCTTCGACCACCAGCCCCTCGCCGAGCCGCTTGATGCCCTGCCCGTGCAGCGAGTTGACGATGGCGCGGGTGCCGCCCGCCCACTTCTCGAACTGCGTGCCGGGCTCCAGGATCACCTCGTGCCGCTCGCCGAACTGCACGGCGAGCTCTTCGTCGCGAGGCTCGCGGTGGTCCATCATGCCGGGCTGGTCGTGCAGCGACTGGTACAGGCTGCCGCCCAGGGCCACGTTGATCTCCTGCAGCCCGCGGCAGACGCCGAACAGCGGCACCTCGCGCAAGATTGCCTCGCGCACGAGGCGCATGGTCAGCTTGTCGCGGCGCGGATCGAGCAGGTCGGTGGGCAGCGCCTGCTCGCCGAAGTAGGTGGCTTCCACGTTCGAGGGCGAGCCGGTCAGCAGCACGCCATTGACGATCGGCAGCAGGCATTCGACGTCGTCCGCTTCGGCCATCGGGAACAGCACGGGCTGCATGCCCAGTTGGGTGACGGCCAGCGCGTAACGGTCCGCCAGCACCGTGTAGCCGCCCGGATCGTCCAGGTCGAGGTGGCGGTGGCAGGCCGGCAGCCAGACCAGGGGCTTGTGCGCTTTGTTCGGCATGGGGACCTCGCTGCCATCCTGCCAAAGCAAAAGCCGCCGTGCTGTGCCACACGGCGGCTCCCTGCGTCAGATTCTGCCGACGCCCAGTTCATCCGCGGCGAATTGCAGGTTGGGTTGCCCGAAGGGCACCCCAACACCCGGTGTCAGCTCGCCTTGGCCAGCCCCAGTTTTTCGACCAGCGCCTTCTCCTTGGAGAAGGTCTCCTGCGCGAACTTGGTGTAGCCCTGCGAGCTCATGTACATCGGCACCATGTCGTAGCGCTTGAGCGCGGCGACGTAGCTGGGATCTTCCATGGCCTTCTTGAAGGCGTCGTGCAGGCGCTTGGTCACCGCGGGCGGCGTGCCGCGCGGCGCGCCGATGCCGAAGGGCGAGTTCTGCACGATGTTCAGGCCCAGTTCCTTGAGCGTGGGGGCATCCGGGAATTTCTCCAGGCGCTTGTCGCCCCAGGTGTTGAGCACGCGCAGCTTGCCGGACTCCACGAGCGGCGCGAAGCCGGTGGAATCGGCGGCGGCCATGATGTGGCCGCCAACGATGGCCTGCGCCAGTTCCGAGCTGCCCTTGTAGGGCACGTGCTGCAGCTGCAGGCCCAGCTGCTGCGCGATCAGCTCGGTGGTCAGGTGCGGGCTGGTCAGCGTGCCGGTCGAGCCGTAGGTCAGCTTGCCGGGGTTGGCCTTCGCCCACGCGACGAAGTGCGTCCAGCTCTTGATCGGGCTGTCGGTCGGCACCACGATGCCGAAGGCATAGCCGGTGACGTTGATGATGTAGCTGATGTCCTTGACCGGATCCCAGTTGATCTTGGTCGTGTACGGCAGGCGGAACACGCCCAGCGGGATCTGCGCGAGCGTGTAGCCGTCGGCCGGCGAGGTCTGCAGCTGCTGGGCCGGCAGGGTGCCGCCGGCGCCCGGCTTGTTTTCCACCACCACGGGTTGGCCGAGGATCTTGCCGGCGTTCTCCGCCAGCTGGCGCATGGTGATGTCGGTGGGACCACCCGCGGGGAAGGCGATCACCAGCTTGATCGCCCGGTTCGGGAACTCTTGTGCGTGGGCCCCGAAGCTCGCGGCGCCAACGGAGGCGGCGGCGAACTGGAGAAGACTGCGACGGCGCATCGTGACTCCTGGAAGTGCGGCAAAAACGAAAAGTCTATTGGACCTCGGGGCGCGGCGGGCCGCATCGGTACGGACCCGCCGGCAGTAACGTGCGCGACAGGATCAGCAGCCCGGGTCGCGCAGGTCCGTGCGAATGGGCAGCGTGCCCCTCAGCACCAGCGCGTAGGCCACGCCGTTGACCGTGGACAGGAAGGGCAGGCCTTCGAACACCACCTGGCTGTTCACGCGGTCGACGCGTACCGCGCTGCCGTCCTGCCGGAACTGCTGGCCGTTGAGGTTCAGCAGCACGTCATGGACGACGGTGCTGTTCGGCAGGTAGCGCACTTCGCCGGTCATGCCCGCGACCTGGCCGCTCTCGCTGGGCAAGTTGCCAAACACGAAGCGGCAGGTTTCCGGGGTGGTGCTGGTGGCCCGGAAGCGCAGCACCTCGCTGAGCAGCACGTCGCGGGACGAGAACACCCCGTTGATCAGGTTGTTCGGCTGTGCCTGCAGGACGGTCACCGAGCCGGCACGCCCGCTGCTGCGCGCGGGGAAGAAGCGGAAGTCGTCGGGCTCGTCGCCGATGCCCACACCGACACCGACGTCCACGCCCCCACCGCAACCTGCCAAGACTGCGGCGAGAACCACCATGCCCAGGCGCCTGTTCATGCGTGTCTCCTCAATTGCCGAAGAGCAAGGGTAGGGAGGGGAGCGGGAAGGGGCCTGTAGGTGCCGCACTGTCAAGTCGATCGCGATGGTCCTACAGGAAACGCATCACGATCGCGCCAGCACCGCCTTCAACACCCTGCCCGTGTGCGTCCCCATCGCCACCACTTCTTCCGGCGGCGCCGCGGCGACGATGCGGCCGCCGCCGGCTCCGCCCTCGGGGCCGAGGTCGATGATCCAGTCGGCCTCCGCGATCACGTCGAGGTCATGCTCGATGACGACGACGCTGTGGCCGCCGTCCACCAGCCGGTGCAGCACGCGAATGAGCTTCTCCACGTCGGCCATGTGCAGGCCCACCGTGGGCTCGTCCAGCACGTACAGCGTGTGCGGCGCCTTCTGGCCACGCCGCGTGATGTCGTCGCGCACCTTGGACAGCTCCGTCACCAGCTTGATCCGCTGGGCCTCGCCGCCCGACAGCGTCGGTGACGGTTGCCCCAGCGTCAGGTAGCCGAGCCCGACGTCGCGCAGCAGCTGCAGCGGATGCGAGATGTTCGGCATGGCGCCGAAGAATTCCACCGCCTCGTCCACTTCCATCTGCAGCACGTCGCCGATGTTCTTGCCGCGCCAGGTGACCGCCAGCGTTTCCGCGTTGAAGCGCGCGCCGTGGCAGGCTTCGCAAGGCACCTTCACGTCCGGCAGGAAGCTCATCGCGATCGTCCGCACGCCCTGGCCTTCGCACAGCGGGCAACGGCCCTCGCCGGTGTTGAAGGAGAAACGGCCCGGCCCGTAGCCGCGCGCGCGTGCTTCCAGCGTGTCCGCGAACAGCTTGCGGATCGTGTCCCAGAAGCCGATGTAGGTGGCCGGGCAGGAACGTGGCGTCTTGCCGATCGGCGTCTGGTCCACTTCCAGCACGCGGTCGATGCACTGGTAGCCGTCCAGGGAACGGCAGCCCGCCCACTTGGGGTGCTTGCCCGCGGCATCCGCGTCGCGGCCCGCCTTGGTGGACCGTTGCTGCACCACCGCCTGCACGTTCTGCAGCAGCACGTCCCTCGCCAGCGTGGACTTGCCCGAGCCGGAAACGCCCGTGACGACCACCAGGCGCTTGAGCGGCACGTCGACATCGACAGCGGCCAGGTTGTGCAGGTCGGCACCCTTCAGCCGCAGGAAGTCCTGCGGTGCCGACAGGTCCACGGGCACCGGCAAGGCCGACGCCATCTGCGCGAGCAGCGAACGCGGCTTCTTGCCCTTGGTCACCGCCACCGGCGATTCGGCGACGGGAATGCCCACCGGCTCGCGCCCCTCCATCACGTGGATCTCGCGGCGCGGCTTCAGCGGGTGCTTCATCGCGTGCAGCAGGTAGCGGCCGGTCAGCGACTCTTCCACCTGCGTCACCTGGTCGGCCGTGCCTTGCGCGACGACGCGGCCACCACGCTTGCCGGCACTGGGGCCGATGTCGATGATGTGGTCGGCGCGGCGGATGGTGTCCTCGTCGTGCTCCACCACCACCAGCGTGTTGCCCTTGTCGCCCAGCTTGTGCAGCGCATCCAGCAGGATCTGGTTGTCGCGCGCATGCAGGCCGATCGTGGGTTCGTCCAGCACGTAGCAGACGCCCTGCAGGTTGGAGCCCAGCTGCGCCGCCAGGCGGATGCGCTGCGCCTCGCCGCCGGACAGGGTGGGCGCGCCGCGATCTAGCGTCAGGTAGCCCAGGCCCACTTCCTCCAGGAATTCCAGCCGTGACTTGATCTCCGGAATCAGGTCGCGCGAGATGCCCTGCTCGCGCGTGCTCAGCACGTCGCGCACCTGCAGGCTCTCGACCCAGCGGCGCACGTCCTGCACGGCCAGCGCCGCGATGTCGGCGATGCCGGTCCTGTCGAAGCGCACCGCGCGCGCCTGCGCGTTCAGGCGCGTGCCGCGGCAGGTGGCGCAGGCTTCTTCCGACACGTCCTCGATCTCGGCCTCGGCGAAGGTCTGCTCGCGGCCCTTGTCGCCTTCCGCGGTGAACAGCGTGTCGTCCAGCGCACTGCGCTGTTCGCGCGTGAGCCGCACGCCGGTGCCGACGCAGTCGGGGCACCAGCCATGCTTGCTGTTGTACGAGAACAGGCGCGGGTCCAGCTCGGGATAGCTGGTGGCGCACACCGGGCAGGCACGCAGCGTGGAGAACACTTCCACCTTGCCGATTCCGTCGTGCTTGGCCTCGCCCTGGCTGAAGGCCGTGCGCAGGCCGTCCAGCGGCGCCAGCACGTGCACGACGCCCTTGCCGTGCTCCAGCGCCAGCGTGAGCTTCTCGCGCAGCAGCGCCTCGTTCGCCGGCGTCACGTCGAGGTCGCACACCGGCAGTTCGATGGTGTGTTCCTTGAACCGGTCGATGCGCGGGAAGCCCGCAGTCGGCAGGAAGTTGCCGTCCACGCGCAGGTGCGTGTAGCCACGCGGCCGCGCCCAGTCGGCCAGCTCGGTGTACACGCCCTTGCGGTTGACCACCAGCGGCGCCAGCAGGCCGATGTGCTGGCCGCGGTAGCGCTTCATCAGCAGGGCGACGATGCTGTCCGGCGTCTGCGGACGCACTTCGGCGCCGTCGTTCATGCAGTGCTGCACGCCCAGCTTCACGTAAAGCAGGCGCAGGAAGTGCCACACCTCGGTGGTGGTGCCGACCGTCGACTTGCGTCCGCCGCGCGAGAGCCGCTGTTCGATCGCCACGGTGGGCGGGATGCCGTACACCGCGTCTACTTCCGGCCGCCCGGCCGGTTGCACGATCGAGCGCGCATAGGCGTTGAGCGACTCGAGGTAGCGCCGCTGCCCTTCGTTGAACAGGATGTCGAAGGCCAGCGTCGACTTGCCCGAACCGGACACGCCGGTGATCACGCTGAACTTGCCGTGCGGGATGTCGACGCTCAGGCTCTTGAGGTTGTGTTCCTTGGCGTTGACGATCTGGATCGCGTTCGGGCGTTCCGCCTTGGGCGTCGAGCGTCCCGCGTAGACAGCCGGCGACTCCTCGATGCCCAACCCCAGCGTCGTGTCGTACTCGCGCAGCGCCTTTGCGGTGTGCGACGCCGGATGCAGCTTCACTTCTTCCGGCGGCCCCTGGGCCACCACCAGCCCGCCGCCATCGCCGCCTTCCGGCCCCAGGTCGACCAGCCAGTCGGCGGCGCGAATCACGTCGAGGTTGTGCTCGATGATCACCAGCGAGTTGCCGGCTTCCAGCAGCTTGCGCAGCGCGCGCATCAGCTTGGCGATGTCGTCGAAGTGCAGGCCGGTGGTCGGCTCGTCGAACAGGAACAGCGTGCCCTTCTTCGCCACGCCCTGCCGGCTGTACGTCGAGGTCCGCGCCGCCTCCGCCAGGAAGCCCGCGAGCTTCAGGCGCTGTGATTCTCCGCCGGACAGGGTGGGTACCGGCTGCCCCAGCTTCACGTACTCCAGGCCGACGTCCACGATCGGCTGCAGCGAGCGGATCACGTCGCGGTCGTTCGCGAACAGCGCGGCCGCTTCGCTGACGGTGAGGTCCAGCACGTCCGCCACGTTCAGCACGCGGGGAGAGACGGCGCCGATCGCCTGCCGCTCGATCTTCACCTCCAGGATCTCCGGCCGGTAGCGCTTGCCGTCGCAGTCCGGGCAGCGCAGGTACACGTCCGACAGGAACTGCATCTCCACGTGCTCGTAGCCGGAGCCGCCGCAGGTGGGGCAGCGGCCGTCCCCCGAATTGAACGAGAACTTGCTGCCGGTGTAGCCGCGTTGCCGCGCCAGCGGCGAGGCCGCGAAGATCTCGCGGATGGAATCCCAGGCGCCGACGTAGCTGACCGGGTTGGAGCGCGCCGTCTTGCCGATCGGCGACTGGTCCACGAACACGACGTCGCCGAGGTGGTCGGCGCCCAGCACGCGGTCGTGCGCGCCGGGCGTTTCCGTCGCGCGGCCGAAGTGGCGCAGCAGCGCAGGTGCCAGGATGTCCTGCACCAGCGACGACTTGCCCGAGCCGGAAACGCCGGTGACCACCACCAGACGCTGCAGCGGGAACTCCACGCTCACGTCCTGCAGGTTGTGTTCGCGCGCCCCCTCCAGCACCAGGCGCGGCGTCGACTCGGTCACGGCGCGCTTGAACCCCATGCCCACGTGCTTGCGCGCACCGAGGTAGGCGCCGGTCAGCGTGTCGGCCTTGCGCAGTTCGGCGACGGTGCCGTCGAACACGATCTCGCCGCCCTTCTCGCCCGGGCCCGGTCCCATGTCGATGACGCGGTCCGCGGCCACCATCACGGCGGGATCGTGCTCCACCACCACCAGCGTGTTGCCGGCGTCGCGCAGGCGGTGCATGGCCTGGGTGATGCGGTTCATGTCGCGCGGGTGCAGGCCGATGCTGGGCTCGTCCAGCACGAACAGCGTGTTGACCAGCGACGTGCCCAGCGCCGTCGTCAGGTTGATCCGCTGCACCTCGCCGCCGGATAGCGTGCGGCTCTGCCGATCCAGCGTCAGGTAGCCGATGCCGACGTCCACCAGGTACTTCAGGCGGGTGTTGATCTCGTCGAACAGCAGCTTCATCGCCTGCAACTCGCCGCCGCCGGCGTGGGCTTCAGCCTCCGGTTCGACCCGGTCGAAGAAGCGACGCAGACGGTCGATCGGCAGGATCATCAGGTCGTGCAGGTTCAGCCCCGGCAGCGCCTCGAGCTGCTCGCGCGTCCACTTCACCCCCACGGGCATGAAGCGCCGGGACGGTTCGAGCACCGCGTCGGCGTCTTCCTTCGAGCCCAGGCGCCACAGCAGCGGCTCGAGCTTCAGGCGCGCGCCGCCGCAGGCGTCGCAGGGCGTGTAGCTGCGGTACTTGGACAAGAGCACGCGGATGTGCATCTTGTAGGCCTTGCTTTCGAGGTACTCGAAGAAGCGCTTGACCCCGTACCACTGCCGGTTCCAGTTGCCGTCGCGGTAGTTGGGCGCACCGTGGATCACCCAGTGCTTCTGCTCCGGCGTGAGCTTGTACCAGGGCGTGTCGCGCGGGATGCCGGCGGATTCGGCGTGCCGCATCATGTCGTCCTGCGACTCGGACCAGGCCGGCGTCTGGAAGGTCTTGATGGCGCCGGCGCGCAGCGTGAGCTTGTCGTTGGGGATCACCAGGCCGTAGTCGACGCCGATCACGCGGCCGAAGCCGCGGCAGGTCTCGCACGCGCCCACCGGCGAGTTGAACGAGAACATCGACGGCACCGGGTCGCCATAGCGGATGTGGAGTCGGGGCAGTGCAGGCCGGTGGAGAACTTCCAGATGTCCTTCG
>DATAGN010000405.1:0-18018 GCA_036263715.1 Ramlibacter sp. | reverse complement strand
TCAGCGTGGAGCCGAACACCGAGCGCGAGCACACCACGTGGTCACCGGCCTTCAGCAGGCCCATGCCCAGCAGGAGGATGGCCGCCATGCCCGTGGACGTGCCGATCGCCGCCTCGGTGCCTTCCATGGCCGCGAGCCGCTGCTCGAAGCTGGTGACCGTGGGGTTGGAGGTGCGGCCGTAGGTGTAGCCCTCCTGCGGGTTGGCGAAGCGGATGGCGGAGGTCTGGGCATCCGGCTGCACGAAGCCGCTGGTGAGGTACAGCGCCTCGGAGTTCTCGCCCCACTGGCTGGGCGGCAGCGCGGCGCGGATGGCCAGCGTCTCCCGCCGCAGGCCGGCGGGCAAGGTCTTGGCTTTCACGTTCAGGCTTCCTGCGGATTCGGGATGGACAGGCGCGTGCTGTTGCGGCCGCTGCTTTCCTCCAGCACGTCTTCCTGGCCGATGCGCGCCTCGTTGATGCGCGCGATGTCCTCGGGATTGATGTCACCCGTGACGTAGACGCCGTCGAAGCAGGACGCATCGAAGCCCTTGACCTGCGGATTGAGCTTGCCGATGGCGTTCTTCATGCCTTCGACGTCCTGGTAGATCAGCGCGTCGCAGCCGATGATGGCGCGCACTTCCTCGATCGTGCGGCCGTGCGCCACGAGCTCGCTCGGCGTCGGCATGTCGATGCCGTACACGTTGGGATAGCGCACCGGCGGCGCGGCGCTGGCGAGGTACACCCTGCGGGCGCCGGCGTCGCGCGCCATCTGCACGATCTCGCGGCTGGTGGTGCCGCGCACGATCGAGTCGTCCACGAGCAGCACGTTGCGACCCTTGAACTCGCTGGTGATCACATTGAGCTTCTGCCGCACGCTCTTCTTGCGCACGGCCTGCCCCGGCATGATGAAGGTGCGGCCCACGTAGCGGTTCTTCACGAAACCTTCGCGGTAGGGCAGCCCGAGCAGGTGCGCGAGCTGCATGGCGCTCGGGCGGCTGGATTCCGGGATCGGGATCACCACGTCGATCTCGTTCGGCGGCACCGTGGAGATCACGCGCTTGGCGAGCGTCTCGCCCAGGTTCAGCCGGGCCTGGTAGACAGAAATGCCGTCGAGCTCGGAGTCCGGCCGCGCCAGGTAGACGAATTCGAAGATGCAGGGCGACAGCTGCGGCTTGTCGGCGCATTGGCGCGCGTGCACGTTGCCCTTCATGTCGATGAACACGGCCTCCCCCGGCGCGACATCGCGCTCGAAATGGGCGCCGGTGCCTTCCAGCGACACGGACTCGCTGGCCACCATCACCGTGCCATCGGCGGAGCGGCCGATGCACAGCGGGCGGATGCCATACGGGTCGCGGAAAGCGACGAGCCCGTGCCCGGCGATCAGCGCGACGACGGCATACGAGCCGCGGATGCGCCTGTGCACGTTGCCGACGGCCGAAAACACGTCCTGTGGCGTCAGCTGCAGCCCGCGCGTGGTGCGCTCGAGCTCGTGCGCGAAGATGTTCACCAGCACCTCGGTGTCGCTCTCGGTGTTGATGTGCCGGTGGTCGGCGGTGAACAGCTCGGTCTTCAGCGCCTGCGCGTTGGTCAGGTTGCCGTTGTGCGCCAGCGTGATGCCGAAGGGCGCGTTCACGTAGAAGGGCTGCGCCTCTTCCTCGCTGTGCGCGTTGCCCGCGGTCGGATAGCGCACCTGGCCCAGGCCGGCGTTGCCCGGCAGCGCCCGCATGTTGCGCGTGCGGAAGACGTCACGCACCATGCCCTTGGCCTTGTGCATGTAGATCTTGCGGCCTTCCATGGTCACGATGCCCGCCGCGTCCTGGCCGCGGTGCTGCAGCAGCAGCAACGCGTCGTAGATCAGCTGGTTCACCGGCCCGGGGCTCACGACCCCCACGATTCCGCACATATGAACTTTCCTTCAGGCCGGAAGGTAGGCACCGAACCGCTCGGGCACCACCGGCTTCAATCCACGCAAGGCCGCCGTCGCCACGCCGGCCGTCACCGATTCCGTCCACCACACGCCGCCTTTCAGCGCGGTGAGGTGGACCACCACCGCGAACGCCAGCACGGCGACCGTGCCGCGCACCAGCCCGAAGATGCCGCCGAGCGCGCGGTCCACGGGCCGCAGCCCGACCGCCTCGACCAGCTTCTTCGCCAGCCAGGCGAGCAGCCCGCCGAGCATCAGCGCCGCGATGAACACCACCACGAAGCCGGCAGCGTACTGGATCGCCTCGCCCGCGCGGCTCAGCGGCATGTACCTGGCCGCGTCCGCCGCGAGCCACTGCGCCAGCACGAAAGCCGCCAGCCAGTTCAGCACCGACAGCACCTCGTACACCAGGCCCCGCAACAACCCCAGCAGCACGGACGCCGCGAGCACGGCGAGCACCACCCAGTCCAGCGTGGCCAAAGCTACAACGTGAGGATGCGGACCGGCAAATCCAGTCCCTTGATCTTCTCGGCGGCCTCGTCGGCTTCGGTGCGGGAGGCGAACGGGCCGGCGCGAACGCGGATCCGCTTGCCTTCCTCGGTGTCCGCCACCTGCGTGTAGTTCCTCAGTCCGGCGCGATCCAGCTTGCGCTGCGCCTGCAGGGCCTTGTCCTTTTCCGCGAAGGCACCGACCTGCACGACGTAGCGGGCACCCGCATCGGCGAGGTCGATCGACTTGCCTTCCAGCAGCGCGCGGGCCTTGGCCGCGTCGGCAGCACCGGAGGCGGCCTTGGGTTCCGGCTTCTTCTCCGGGGCCGGTTCCGATTTGGCCACGCTTTGGGTGGCAGGCGCAGGCGCGGGGACTTTCTCGGCCGCGGGCGCGGCCGGTTCCGGCTTGGCGCTTGCGACCGGTGGGGTCGGCGCGGGCGCCGGATTCGGCGTCACCTTGCCCGCTGCGACCGGCGCCGCCGGTGCCGGCGCGGGGGGCGCGGCCAGGGGCTTGACCTTGTTGCGGTCCGGGATCTCGATGGGGATGTCGACGGCCACGGGGCGCGGCTGCGTGTCGAACAGGACGGGAAAGCCGATCACGGCAGCGAGCACCAGCACCACGGCGCCGATCAGGCGGTGCCGCGCGCGGCGGCGCATCACCTCGATGCTTTCGGCGGGAGAGGCCGCGGCCACCGGCTCGTCGACCTTTTTCTTGCGCAACTTGAACAAGGCCATGGATGAGGGTCAGCCGAGATGCTTGGCGGACAGTCGGGGCACGCCCTGCGACAGGACACCGCCCACGGTGTAGAACGATCCGAACACGAGAATTCTATCAGCCGACTCAGCAGCAGCCACCGCGGCGGCGAGGGCCTCCTCAGGGTTGCCGAAGGTGGCCGCGGGCACGTCGCGGCGGCCCGGAAGCGCCTCCCACTTCTGCTTCAGCGCCATCGCACTGCTGGCGCGCGGCGTGGGCAGGTCCGTGAAATACCACCGGTCCACCAGCGGCCCAAGCTTCGCGAACATCGGCGCCACGTCCTTGTCGCCCATCGCGCCGAATACCGCGTGCGTGGTGGGATAGAAGCCCATGGCATCGAGGTTGGCGGCCAGCGTCGCCGCCGCATGCGGGTTGTGCGCGACATCGAGCACCAGCGTCGGCTGGCCCGGGACGATCTGGAAGCGGCCCGGCAGTTCCACCATCGCCAGGCCGTTGCGGATCGCCTGCGCCGTCACCGGCAGGCACTGGCGCAGTGCCTCGAAGGCCGCCAGGACGCCGGAGGCATTGAGTAACTGGTTGGCACCGCGCAACGCGGGGTAGGCCAGGCCGGGATAGCGGCGGCCGCGTCCGGCCCAGCCCCACTGCTGCTTGTCGCCGGAAAAGTTGAAGTCGCGGCCCAGCAGCCACAGGTCGGCGCCGATCGCCTGCGCGTACTGCAGCACGCTGTGCGGCGGCATGGGGTCGCTCACGATCGCCGGCTTGCCCTCGCGCAGGATCCCGGCTTTTTCGCGGCCGATGCTCTCGCGGTCCGCGCCGAGGTACTCCATGTGGTCCAGGTCGATGCTGGTGAGGATGGCGCAGTCGGTGTCGAGCACATTCACCGCGTCGAGCCGCCCGCCGAGGCCGACCTCGAGGATGGCCACGTCCAGGCGGCTGGCCGCCATGAGGCTGAGGATCGCCAGCGTGGTGAATTCGAAGTAGGTGAGCGTCACGCCCTGGCGCGCGGCCTCGACTTTGCCGAAGTGCGGCACCAGGTCGTCGCCCCGGACGATCTCGCCGGCGATGCGGCAGCGCTCCTCGAAGTGCACCAGGTGCGGCGAGGTGTAGACACCGGTGCGCCAGCCCGCCTGCAGCGCGATGGCTTCCAGCATGGCGCAGGTGGAGCCCTTGCCGTTGGTGCCCGCGACGGTGATCACCGGCGCGTCGAACTTCAGTTCCAGGCGCTGCGCGACCTCGCGCACGCGCTCCAGGCCCATGTCGATGCTCTTCGGGTGCAGTCGCTCGCAGTGCGCGAGCCAGTCTTGCAGGGTGTCCATGGATGCCATTGTCGCGTGTGGTGCCGCGCAACCGTAGGTGAACGCAGAGTGCGCAGAGGTTACGCAGAGGACGCAGAGAAGAAGAAGAAGAAGAAGAAGAAGAAGAAGAAGGTGAGGTCAAAGAACAAAAAAATCGGCTGTTCCTCTGCGTCCTCTGCGCAACCTCTGCGTCCTCTGCGTTCTCTTTCTCTGCGCGCTGATCCGCCCCGCTGAAACCACGAAAAAAAGTAGGCCGAACTCCGCATGGAAGAGGTCCCATGAATATCCTTCCTGCGAAACGCGTCGTGGGCAAAACAGCAAGTCGTTGGCCGTGCCGGAAGTCATCTCGTTGCAACAGGAGCAGGACCGCGCGGACGTCTACGCGCTGCTCGCCGCGCTGCTGCTCGGGCCCGATGCCGACCTCATCGAATCCCTCGCGGCACTGCCCGACAACCCGGACGCGGACGACGACGACGTCGGCCTGGCCTGGAACGCTCTGCTGCAGTCGGCCTCGCGCGGCAGCCGGGCCGTGCTGGACGAATACGAGGCGCTGTTCATCGCGGCGGGCACGCCCCGCCTGAATCCCCACCAATGCTTCTACCTGGCGGGCTGGCTGATGGACAAGCCGCTCGCCGCGTTGCGCGAGGAACTGCGCGAGCTCGGCCTCGTGCGCGCCCCCGGCGTGACGGAGCTGGAGGACCACCTCGGCGCGCTGTGCGAAACGATGCGCGTGCTCATCGAGCGCGGCGCGCCGCTGGCCGTGCAGCAGGCCTTCTTCGCGCGGCACGTGGCCGGCTGGGCGCCGCAGTGCCTGCACGACATCGCCTCGGCGCCGGGCGCGGACTTCTACCGCGCGCTGGCTGCCTTCGCGCAGGCCTTCTTCGCGCTGGAAACGGCGCAGGCCACCGCCGGCGCGTGAGAAGAGCCGCCCAAGCGGTGACTATCATGGCTGGATGGCCACGACGCTCTACGGCATCCCCAACTGCGACACCGTGAAGAAGGCGCGCGCCTGGCTCGCCGAGCACGGCGTGGATTACGCTTTCCACGATTTCAAGAAGTCCGGCGTCCCGCAGGACCGGCTGGACGCCTGGATGCAGGCGGCGGGCTGGGAGAAGCTGCTCAATCGCCAGGGCACCACCTGGCGCAAGCTCGACGAAGCGACCCAGTTGCGCTCGGGCAACGCCGAGGGAGCCCGTGCACTGATGGTTGCGCAGCCCAGCATCATCAAGCGTCCGGTGGTGGAGTGGCCCGATGGGAGCGTGACGGTCGGCTTCGATGCCACCCGGTGGGCTGCGCGTACGAATTCCTGAGCTGCGCCCGATTTACCGACGATTTACTGTAAAGGACGGGTCAGCGCAGCTGCTGCTGACTAAACTTTCACCAGAAGTTCCAACCAGCAGGTTCTTGCCATGAAACATTCCATCCTTTTCGCGACGCTGGGGCTCGTCGGCTTCAGCGCCGCCGCGCAGGAAGTCGGCCAGGTCCTCTCCAGCACGCCCGTGATCCAGCAGGTGGCCGTGCCCCGCCAGGTCTGCACCCAGGGCTACGCCACCGCTCCCGCGCAGACCTCCGGCGCCGGCGGCCTGATGGGCGCCATTGCCGGCGGCGCGCTCGGCAGCACCATCGGCCACGGCAGCGGCACGGTCGCAGCGGTGCTGCTCGGCACCGTCGGCGGCGCGATCCTCGGCAACAACATCGAAGGCAGCGGCAGCCAGCAGGTGGCCGTGCCCACGTGCACGACCGAGACGACGTACGAGAACCGCACGGTCGCCTACAACGTGACCTACGAATACCAGGGCCGCCAGTACCAGACGCAGATGCCCTACGACCCGGGCACGACGATCCGCCTGCAGTCCAGCGCGAATGCGCCGGCCGTGGCGCAGGGTCCGGCGGTGAGCGCGCCTCCGCTGGCGCAGTCGGCCGTGCCGATCGTCACGCACCCTGCGCCGGTGATCGTGCAGGGCGCGCCCGTGTATGTGCAGGCGCCCGCGCCGGTGGTGTATGCGCCCTATGCGGTGTACCCGACGCCCTATCCGTACTACCGGCCCTACTACCCGCCGGTGGGCGTGTCGCTCGGCTTCGTGTTCCGCGGCGGGCATCGCCACCACCATCACCGCCGCTGGCGGTAAAGATGTTGGGGTGCGCCTCGCGGCGCAACCCAACCTACAGTTCCCGTCAAAGGGGCGTCTGCAGCACGGCGCCTTTCCAGAGCACCGGCCCGGTCGGTCCGCCTTCTCCCGGCACCCCGCCCTTGGGCTCCAGGCTGATCGCCAGCGCGGGGGACTGCCCCACCACCTGCTCCGCCGCCGCCATGCGCAGCACCGGCTGGTCCGACAGCACGCCCAGGGAGCGCGGCGCGCCCGAAGGCGGGATCGCCCACAACTGCAGCGACTTCTCCGGCCCTTCGTGGAAATCCACCATGCGCTTGAGCGTCATGGTGGTGTGCTTGGGGTCGTACATCACCAGCATGGTCGGCGTGGCCTTGTCGTCGTGCAGCACGGAGACGTAGCGCACTTCCGGCATCGCCTGGAGTTGCGCAACCAGTTCCGTGTTGCGGCGCGCCGCATCGCGCTCGCGCGCCTGCACCTGCGCCAGCTGCGCACGCGTGCCTTCCAGCTGGTCCTGCACGCGCAGGGTGACGGCGACGGCGGCCAGGCTGGCGGCCACCGCGGCGAGCGTGCCCAGGCGCCACCAGTTGCGTGCACGCTCGGCCACACGCGCGGCCAGCGGCTCGCGCACCGGCAGCGGCTGCGTCTCGGCGGCCAACTGGTTCTCGATGCGCTTCCACACGTTGGGCGAAGGCGCCTCGGCGTGCTGCAGCTCCGTGATGCTCGTGAAGCGCTCCTGCCACACCTGCGCCTGCACGCGCAGCGCGGGGCTGCTGCGCGCGAGCGTCTCGAAGCGGCGGCGGGCGCCTGCGCGCAAGGTGCCCAGCGCGTACGCAGCGGCCAGGCGGTCGACCAGATCGGGGCGGGAGAGGATGTTCATCGTCCGTCCCTTCAAGCGTAGTGCCCGAGGCAGCCGCGCAGCTGCTCGAGCCCGCGGCGGATCCAGGTCTTCACGGTGCCCAGCGGCAGCTTCAGTTGCTGCGCGAGTTCGCTGTGGCTCAGGTCACGCAGGTAGGCCAGGCTCAGCACCTCGCGCTGCCGCGCCTCCAGCTTGCGCAGGCACTCGTGCAGCGCGAAGGCCTGCTGGCTGGCCTGCGTCGTGTCCAGCGGATCCGGCGCATCGCCCGCGACCGTCTCCGAGATCGTTTCGTCCAGTTCCTGCACGGCGTCGGCGCGCTCCGAGGTGCGCCGGCGCAGGAAGTCCAGCCCGCGGCTGCGCACGATCATCCCCATCCAGGCCATCGGCGGGCTGAGCGTGGAGCGGTAATCGCCCGCCGAACGCCAGATGGTGACGAAGGCTTCCTGCAGGACGTCCTCTGCCCACTCGCGGTTGCCGACCACCCTGACGGCCAGTCCATAGAGCTTGCCGGAGGTGAGGTCGTACAGCTCGCGCAGCGCCTGTTCGCTGGCGCGCTGTTCGGCGGGACGATGCAGGCGCAGGGCCACGCGCTCGATCAGCGCGATCAGGGCCAGGTCAGGATCCGTGGGTGTCATAACAAGGTATTCTCCCCTGTGAGTACGCAGCGCCGGCCGATCCGGATTCGGCCAGCGCAAGGGGGTGTGGGGCCGTCGCCTAAAATTGCGGGTTTCCCCGGAAGACTTCCCCATGACCACCGAGAAGATCGACGGCGTCGCCGTCACCACCAAGGCGAACGTGTACTTCGACGGCAAGTGCGTGAGCCATGCCATCACGTCCGCCGACGGCACGAAGAAATCGGTCGGGGTGATCCTTCCCGCCAGCCTGACCTTCAACACCGGCGCGCCGGAGATCATGGAATGCGTGGCCGGTTCCTGCGAATACAAGCTGGCCGGCAGCAACGAATGGAAGATGTCCGCGGCCGGCGAGAAGTTCTCGGTGCCAGGCAACTCCAGCTTCGAGATCCGGGTGGCCGAGGCCTATCACTACATCTGCCACTTCGGCTGATCCAAACATGAGCACCATCCTCGAGAACCTGCCGCTGGGGCAGAAGGTCGGCATCGCCTTCTCCGGCGGCCTGGACACCAGCGCCGCGCTGCACTGGATGAAGAAGAAGGGCGCCCTGCCCTATGCGTACACGGCCAACCTGGGGCAGCCCGACGAGCCGGACTACGAAGCGATCCCGCGCAAGGCCATGGAGTACGGCGCCGAGAAGGCCCGGCTGGTCGACTGCCGCAAGCAGCTGGCCCACGAAGGCATCGCCGCCCTGCAGTGCGGCGCCTTCCACATCTCCACCGGCGGACAGCTGTACTTCAACACCACGCCGCTCGGGCGCGCCGTCACCGGCACGATGCTGGTGGCCGCGATGAAGCAGGACGACGTGCACATCTGGGGCGACGGCAGCACCTTCAAGGGCAACGACATCGAGCGCTTCTACCGCTACGGGCTGCTGACCAACCCCAGCCTGCGCATCTACAAGCCTTGGCTCGACCAAGCCTTCATCGACGAACTCGGTGGCCGCGCGGAGATGTCCGCCTTCATGACGGCGGCCGGCTTCGGCTACAAGATGTCGGCCGAGAAGGCCTACTCCACCGACAGCAACATGCTCGGTGCCACGCACGAGGCCAAGGACCTGGAAAACCTCGACTCCGGCATCCGGATCGTCAACCCGATCATGGGCGTGGCCTTCTGGAAGCCGGAAGTCGAGGTGAAGCCAGAGGAAGTGCGCGTGCGCTTCGAGGAAGGCCAGCCCGTCGCGCTGAACGGCAAGACTTTCGCCGATCCGGTCGAACTGTTCCTGGAGGCCAACCGCATCGGCGGTCGGCACGGCCTGGGCATGAGCGACCAGATCGAGAACCGCATCATCGAGGCCAAGAGCCGCGGCATCTACGAGGCGCCCGGCATGGCGCTGCTGTTCATCGCCTACGAGCGCCTGGTCACCGGCATCCACAACGAGGACACGATCGAGCAGTACCGCGACAACGGCCGCAAGCTCGGCCGCCTGCTGTACCAGGGCCGCTGGTTCGACCCGCAGGCGATCATGCTGCGCGAGACGGCGCAGCGCTGGGTCGCGCGCGCCGTCACCGGTGAAGTGACGCTGGAACTGCGTCGCGGCAACGACTACTCGCTGCTGGATACCGAGTCGCCGAACCTGACGTATGCGCCCGAGCGCCTGTCGATGGAGAAGGTGGAGAACGCGCCCTTCACGCCCAAGGACCGCATCGGCCAGTTGACCATGCGCAACCTGGACATCTCGGACACCCGCGAGAAGCTGGGGATCTACGCGAAGACCGGCCTGCTGATCACAGGTGGCGACACGCCGCTGCCGTCGCTGGAATAAGCTTCTTGCCCCCGGGGCTCCGGGGGGTGCCCCGTGCGCCCGCGCGGCCCAACATTCAAGCGCAAAAGGTGCCGTTCGTCTGCGGATCGGCAACTCTTTGCCTGCTGCCGCGCAATACGTCACGGGCACCAACTCGACCGTAGCTGGCTCAGCAGCCGCACAAGCGCTGCAACGAGGAGTAACCTGTGGCAGCAAGGGAAAGGGCTGTCCATGGAGACTTACCAGAGCACCGGGGATGCATACAGGGAATTGATCGAGATCGGCATCGCGCTGTCGGCCGAGAAGGACCCGGCGCGCCTGCGCGAACGCATCCTGCTGGAAGCCAAGGCTTTCACCAACGCCGACGCCGGCACGCTGTACCTGAAGCACAAGGGCAAGGAGCTGCGCTTCCAGATCGTGCGCAACGACTCGCTGGGCATTGCAATGGGCGGCACGACCGGTGTCGACATCGACTGGCCCGCCGTCCCGCTGATCACGCAGCGCGGCGAGCCGAACATGCAGAACGTCGCCTCGTACTGCGCGATCACGGGCGAGATCGTCAACATCCCCAACGCCTACTGCGAGACCGACGAGTTCGACTTCTCCGGCACGCGCTCCTTCGATCGCCGCCTGGGCTACCGCTCGGAGTCCTTCCTGACCGTGCCGCTGAAGAACCACAACGGCGTGGTCATCGGCGTGCTGCAGTTGATCAACGCCAAGGACCGCGACGGTCGCATCGTCCCCTTCCACGACTCCATCGTGCCGATGGTGAACGCCCTCGCGTCCCAGGCCGCCGTTTCGATCGACAACCGCATGTTGATCGAGGAACTCAAGCTGCTGCTGGACGCCTTCATCGGCGTGATCGCCACGGCCATCGACACGAAGTCGCCGTACACGGGTGGCCACTGCCAGCGCGTGCCGGTGCTCACCGAGATGCTCGTCAAGGCGGCATGCGAGGCGCGCGACGGCCCGTTCGCCGGCTTCAACCTGACGGAGGAGGAGTGGTACGAGCTGCGCGTGGCCTGCTGGCTGCACGACTGCGGCAAGGTGATCACGCCCGAGCACATCGTCGACAAGGCCACCAAGCTCGAGTGCATCTACGACCGGATCCACGAGATCCGGATGCGCTTCGAGGTGCTCAAGCGCGACGCCGAGATCGCCATGCTCAAGGGCATGCTCGCGGGCGGCGACGCGGCCGCACTGCGCGCGGCATACGAGCAGCAGTGCGCCACGCTGGACGAGGAGTTCGCCTTCGTCGGCGAATGCAACGTCGGCGGCGAATACATGGCGCCGGAGAAGGTCGAGCGCCTGAAGCAGATCGCGCAGCGCACCTGGACGCGCACGCTGTCCAACCGCATCGGCATCTCGTACGGCGAGAAGAAGCGGCGCGAAGCCAGTCCGGAGGGCGACCTGCCGGTGCAGGAAAAGCTGCTGGAGGATCGCCCGGAACACATCAGCCCGCGCCAGGGCCTGCGCCTGTCGGCGGACGGCAACCCGTGGGGTTTCCGCATGAAGGCGCCCGAGCGCGAGGCGAACCTGGGCGAGATCTACAACCTGTCGATCAGCCGCGGCACGCTGACCGAGGAAGACCGCTACCGCATCAACGAGCACATGGCGCAGACGATCGTGATGCTCGAGTCGCTGCCCTGGCCGCGCCACCTGCGGCGCGTGCCGGAGTACGCCGGCGGGCACCACGAGAAGATCGACGGCAGCGGCTACCCGCGCGGCCTGAAGGGCGAGGAGATGTCGATCCCGGCGCGCGTGATGGCGATCGCCGACATCTTCGAGGCGCTCACCGCGGCCGATCGGCCGTACAAGCCGCCGAAGAAGGTGTCGGACGCCCTGCGCATCATGCGCTTCATGGTCAAGGACAAGCACATCGATCCCGAGCTGTTCCGCCTGTTCGTGGAGTCGGGCATCTACAAGCAATACGCCAGCGAGCACCTGAAGCCGGACCAGATCGACGAAGTCGACGTGGGCATGATCCTCGACGGCATCGGCGAGTCCCCTGCGACGTCGCCCAGCCACGTCACGCCGGTGGCGAACGCCGATGGCACCGTGACGCTGCCGGCGTGGACGCGCACGATCGCGACGCGCGCGTTCGCGGACGAGGCGTCCAGCACGGTTCCCGCGCACCCGGTGACCGGCCCCATGGCCGGCGACACCGTCGACGCCGCGGGCGTGCACACGCCGGACCTCACGCCCCTGATCGACGAGGTCGACGCGCGGGTCTGATTGCTCCTGCTTCCTCTCCCGCCAGCGGGAGACTGAGGTCAGGGCTCGTCGCAGCGCCCTTCACCGGGCGTATGCTGCCTTCGCTCACCACGGAGGAGCCCCCATGAACGGACGCTCGCGCTTCGTGCGCACCTGCATCGTCATGGAGGAATTCATGGTGCCCCCCGGCGATCCGGGCATCCAGCTGTACGTGCGCAACAAGCACGAGGTCGGGCGGGCGCAGTACGCCGGCGACAAGGTGCTGCTGTACGTGCACGGCGCCACATATCCGGCCGAGACCGCCTTCGACCGTGGATCCGCAACACCGCCTCGCTCACCGACACCGGCGGGCCGCTCGGCGCGTACCGCTCCGTCTCCATGGCTTCGGCCAGGCAGCGCTGGCTGACCGGCGTGCCTGCGGACAAGCAGGCCGACCTGATCCCGCCTGGATGGTTCGAGGCTGGGCGGCCGCCACGATCGCCACCGACCCGGTCGGCGCGCGCATGAACCCGCCCGTGCTGCGGGCGCCGAACGGCGTCTCGCAGGACAGCCGCGACTTCTGGGCGGCCGGCAAGCCGCTGTATGACCCGGGGCTGATCCGCGTGCCCACCTTCCTCGCGCATGCCGAATGGGACGCCGACCTGCCCAGCTACATGCTGCACGCCTACTTCGCCCGGCTCACCAACGTGCCCAACAAGCGCTACGTGGAGATTGGCGAGGAAACGCACACCGTCATCATGGAGAAGAACCGCATGCAGCTGTTCGAGGCGGTGCAGCACTTCCTGGACGAGCGCCTGCAACCGGGGCAGTGAATGGATGGCGCGCGCCGCCGCGCAGGATTACCATGGACGCGCAGCGCCCTCGCGGCGCCAAGGAGTCGACATGAAGCGAGTGAAGCACTGGCAGGACGCCGTGAACGCATTGCTCGGCGCCTGGCTGCTCCTGTGCCCCTGGGTGCTCGGCTTCCAGGGGGTGGTGGTCGCCACGGCCACCACCATGGCGCTAGGCGCGCTGCTGGTCGCGTCGAGCGCGGGCGCGATGCAGTTCGCGCAGGCCTGGGAGGAATGGCTGGACGTGCTCCTCGGCGTGGGGCTGATGCTCGCGCCGGTGCTGCTGGGATTCGACGGCGTGGCCCTTGCCCACCAGAATGCGCTCGTCACCGGTGCCCTGGTGGCGGCGCTGGCACTGTGGGTGCTGGTGACGGACGACGATTTCGCTGCCGCCTGGCAGCGGCTGGTGGCGTGAGGCAAGGGCGGGGTTCGGCTGCGCGCTCACCCCGCCCTACGGCGACGGCGGCTAGTCGCCGCCTCCGCCGCAGCCGCCATCGCCGCCCGAGTCGGAACTCGAGTCGCTGCCGCCCATGCCGTCGGCATCGCCGGCAACGGAGCTGTCGGCGAAGCTGGTAGCGCAGTGCACGTAGCCCGCAGCGCCCACGGCCACGGCCGGGGAGGCGTCGTCGCGCGCACGCCGCCGCGGCGCGCCGCAATCCGGTTCGTAGTGGAAGCCGTCGTCGATGCGCAGCTTCGTGTCCAGCGCGAAGAGCAGCGGCAGCCGCGTGGGCGCGCGCGGATCGATCGCCTCGTCCTTGCAGGCCCAGAACCAGGCGCGGCGCAGGCCGTCGTTGTGCTGCGGGCTCGCGCCCAGCACCTCGGCCGGCGTGTGGTCGATGAAGCGGCCGAAGGCGAGCCGGCACCAGTCGCGATAGGCCTGCGTGTGCAGGATGAACTCGTGCCACATCGTGTCGACCACGCGCGAGGGCATGGCCACGAACTTGCGTTCGCTGCGGTGGCACGCCAGGAAGAACTGGCGCAGCCCGCGTTCGACCAGTTCCACGTCCTTCTGCGCCAGGAAGGAATAGGTGTCGCGCAGCTTGCGCTGCAGGAAGCGCGGCAGCGGCGCCTCGCGGATGATGCGCTCGCGCCGCCAGCGGCCCCACTTGTGGAACAGCACTGAGGCCACGAAGGACAGGAACAGCACCAGGAACCAGGGACCGCCCGGCTCCCACAGGCCCGCGAAGGTGCCGCCGATCGCGGCGAGCAGGACCAGCAGGAACAACCAGCGGGCTTGGTCCGACAGGACCAGCAGCGTCCGCTGGGAACGCCTCAAACGACCACCGGCTCCGGCTCGAGCCGGATGCCGAAGCGTTCGTACACGCTGGTCTGGATGGCCCGGGCGAGCGTCACGACCTCGCCGCCGGTGGCGCCGCCGCGGTTGACCAGCACCAGCGCCTGCTTCTCGTAGACACCCGCCTGCCCGACCGACTTGCCCTTCCAGCCGCAGGCATCGATCAGCCAGCCGGCCGCGAGCTTCACCGAGCCATCGGGCATGTTGTAGTGCACGATGCCCGGGTCCCGCGCGATGATGTCCTGGCACTGCTCCGGCGTGACCGTCGGGTTCTTGAAGAAGCTGCCGGCATTGCCGATCACGCGCGGGTCCGGCAGCTTGGCGCTGCGGATCGCGCAGACCCAGTCGTAGACCTGGCGCGGCGACGGGTTGGTGATGCCGCTTTCCGTCACCTTGCGCTGCAGGTCGAGGTAACCGAGCACCGGCTTCCAGGGCTTGGGCAGGCGCATGCGCACGCGCAGGATCAGCGCGCGGCCGGCCAGGCCGAAGTCGCTGTCGCGGGCCGGCGAATGCTTGAACACGGAGTCGCGGTAGCCGAAGGCGCACTGCGCCGCATCCAGCGTGAATTCCCGGCCCGTGATGAAGTCGATGGCGTCCAGCGACTCGAAGCGGTCCTGCAGCTCGATGCCGTAGGCGCCGATGTTCTGCACCGGCGAGGCACCCACCGTGCCGGGGATCAGCGCCAGGTTTTCGAGCCCGCCCAGCCCCTGGTCCACCGTGTAGGTGACGGCTTCGTGCCAGTTCTCACCGGCGCCGAATTCGACGATGGTGTACTTGGGCCCGTCTTCGACGATGCGCTTGCCGGCCACTTCGACCTTGAGCACGACCGCCTTGACGTCGCCGGTCAGCACGATGTTGCTGCCGCCGCCCAGCACGAACTTGGGCTGGTCCTGCAGTTCCGGATGAGCCAGCACGGCATGGACGTCCGCGGCCGACTTCACGCGCACCATGGTCCGGGCACGCGCCACGATCCCGAAGGTGTTGTGCGGCTGCAGTGGGGCGTTCGACTCGACGATCATGGGAGAATTGTGGCCCAAGCAGCCGCGTTACAGGTGCAGGAGGACATCCAATATGCCGTCGTTCGATACCGTGTGCGAGCCCGACATGGTCAAGGTGAATAACGCCGTGTCCAATTCGGCCAAGGAAGTCGCGAACCGCTTCGACTTCAAGGGCACGGCCGCGGCCATCGAGATCAAGGAGAAGGAAATCACGCTCACGGGCGAGAGCGATTTCCAGTTGCAGCAGCTGCAGGACGTGCTGCGGACCAAGTGCGCCAAGAGCGAAGTGGCCCCGGAATTCCTGGACGTCGGCGACGTGCAGAAGATGGGGGGCGACAAGGTCCGGCAGGTCGTCAAGATCCGCAGCGGCATCGAGTCGGAGCACGCCAAGAAGATCCAGAAGCTCATCAAGGACAGCAAGCTGAAGGTGCAGGCCTCCATCCAGGGCGACGCAGTGCGCGTCACCGGTGCCAAGCGCGACGACCTGCAGGCCGCCATGGCCCTTGTGCGCAAGGAAATGGCCGAGTTACCCTTGTCGTTCAAGAATTTCAGGGACTGAGCATGAAGCAGTGGATCGCGGCGGCCCTCCTCCTCGCCGCCGGCGCCGCGGCAGCGCAATCGGTGGCGCTGCAGGGCATGCTGGGGAACCGGGCGCTGCTGATCGTGGACGGCAGCACGCCGAAATCGGTCGCTCCCGGCGAGAGCCACAAGGGCGTGAAGGTGCTCTCCACATTGGGTGACCAGGCGGTGGTGGAGATCGAGGGCAAGCGGCACACGCTGCGAGTGGGGGACGCCCCGGCCAGCGTGGGCGGCGGCGGCGGTCCGGCGCGCAGCAACAAGATCGTGCTGACCGCCGGCTCGGGCGGCCACTTCCTCACGGCCGGCCGCATCAACGGCAAGGCCGTGAACTTCATGGTGGACACCGGCGCCACGACGGTGGCGATGGGCGTGGCCGAGGCCGAACGCCTGGGCATCGACTACCGCAAGGGCACGCTGGGCCGGGGCTCCACGGCCAACGGCGTCGTCACCGTGTACCACGTGAAGCTGGCCTCGGTGCGCATCGGCGACGTGGAGGTCTACGAGGTGGACGCCTCGGTGCTGCCGGGCTCCATGGCACACATCCTGCTGGGCAACAGCTTCCTCACGCGCTTCCAGATGACGCGACACAACGACCAGATGGTGCTGGAGCGGCGGTACTAGTTGACCGGCACCCGCGACTCCGAATTCCCGCAGGACGCGCCCAGGCGCGTGGTCGAACGCGAAAGCACGCTGGGGCCGCTGCGCGCGCCCGTGTTCCGCATGCTGTGGTTCACCTGGCTGGCCGCCAACACCAGCATGTGGATGAACGATGTCGCGTCGGCGTGGCTGATGACGTCGCTGGGCCCGTCGCCGCTGTGGGTCGCGCTGGTGCAGAGCGCATCGACACTGCCGGTCTTCCTGCTCGGGCTGCCCAGCGGGGCGCTGGCCGACACGGTGGACCGGCGCCGCTACTTCATGCTGACGCAGTTCTGGGTGGCCGCGGTGGCGACCGTGCTGTGCATCGTGGTGCTGCTCGGCCAGCTCACGGCCCCGCTGCTGCTGGCGCTGACTTTCGCCAACGGGATCGGACTGGCCATGCGCTGGCCGGTGTTCGCCGCGATCATCCCGGAGGTGGTGAGCCGGCCCCAGCTGCCGCAGGCGCTGGCCCTGAACGGCATCGCGATGAATGGCTCGCGCATCATCGGGCCGCTGATGGCCGGCGCGCTGATCGCGAGCTTCGGCACCGTGTACGTGTTCGTGCTGAATGCGGTGCTGTCGATCGTGGCCGGCCTCATGATCATGCGCTGGCGCCGCGTGCACACCCAAAGCCCGCTCGGGCGCGAGCCGCTGTACAGCGCCATGCGCGTGGGCGTGCAGTTCGTCTGGCAGTCGGCGCGCATGCGCTCGATCCTGCTGCGCATCGCGCTGTTCTTCCTGCATTCGACCGCCCTGCTGGCGCTGCTGCCGCTGGTGGCCCGCGCGCTGCCGGGCGGCAATGCCGGCACCTTCACCGTGCTGCTGGCGTCGATGGGCGTGGGGGCGATCATCGCGGCGCTGCTGATGCCGCAGATCCGCGCCTGGCTGCCGCTGCGCCCGCGCGTGATGGTGGGCACCATCGTGCAGTCGCTGGGCGCGCTGGTCGTCGGCTTCGCGCCCAACATCTATGTCGCCGTGCCGGCCATGATCTTCATGGGAATGGCGTGGATCACCGTCGCCAACTCGCTGACCGTCTCGGCGCAGATGTCGCTGCCGGACTGGGTGCGGGCGCGCGGCATGTCGATCTACCAGATGGCGCTGATGGGCGCCACCGCCGCCGGCGCGGCCTTGTGGGGGCAGGTGGCGACCTGGACCGACATCCACCAGGCCATCGGGATCGCGGCCGTCACGAGCGTGATCGGCATGTACCTCGCGCAGCGCAAGGTGCTGGAGCGCGGCACCGAGGAGGACCTGACGCCCTCGCACGTGCTGAAGGTGCCCGAGATGCAGGAGCCGCCGCGGGCGGGGCGGATCCAGCTGCGGGTGGAGTACCGCATCGATCCGGCGCGGGCGGCTGAATTCCTGGCCCTGATGGACGAGAGCCGCCGCAGCCGGCTGCGGCAGGGCGCGCTGGACTGGCAGCTGCTGCACGACCTCTACGACCCGGGCCGCTACGTGGAGCAGATCATCGATGCGTCGTGGACCGAGCATCTGCGGCGCTTCGACCGCATCACGGCGTCGGATGTCGCCTTGCGCGACAAGCGCCTGGCCTTCCACATCGGCGAGGAGCCGCCGGTGGTGAGCCGGTTCCTGATCGAGCAGGAGTGAGCAGGCGTCATTCCCGCGAAGGCGGGAATCCAGGGCTCCCGCATTGAAAACGCGGCCGCCGGCCGCTTCTCCGAAGCCCTGGATCCCCGCCTTCGCGGGGATGACGGTCAGGAAG
>DATAGN010000404.1:0-2684 GCA_036263715.1 Ramlibacter sp. | reverse complement strand
GTTCACGCCACGCGCCGTGCCGGCCACAGCACGGAAGCGATGGCCACCATCATCAGCACCACCGCAGTCCAGTCCTGCCAGTGCACCGGCTCGCGCAGCCACACCGCGCCGCTGAACACGCCCAGCACGGGGATCATCATCACGCTGAGCGTCGATGCGATGGGCGGCAGCCCCTTGGCCAGGTAGGTCCAGGCGGCGTGCGCGAAGCCGAAGATCAGCACCGCATTGAACAGCACGGCCCAGCCCACGGCTCCCGTCGGGATGCGCCACTGCGCGGACTCGAACGCAGCGGCGAGCACCGCCATCAGCACCGCCGTGAGCACCGTCATCCAGAAGGAGATGGTGAGCGCCGGCGCCTCCACGCGGGTGCGGCGCAGCGACTGCGTCCCCAGCGCCCAGAAGGCCGCCGCCACAAGGGCCAGGGCGACCCCGCCCGGTCGGCCGGCGAGTTGCGTGAGCTCGTGCCACAGGAGCAGCATGACGCCCAGGGCGGCCGCGCTGACCCCGATCCAGGCCCGTCGCCCGAGGGGACTCGCGAAGAACAGGGCGCCGAGCACGGCGGAGAAGATCGGCATCGTGTAGCCGAGGATCGCCGCGCGGCCGCTCGACAGCGTGCGCACCGCCAGGATGATGCACACGTGCCAGATGAACATGTTGGTGGCCGCCAGCCACAGGAGTTCGCGCCAGTGCTGGCGCCGGATGCGGAACGGCACCTTCAGGAACACCATCGCGACCCCGAGCACCGGCAGTCCCAGCCACATCGACAGTGCGCGGAAGGTGAGCGGCGGAAAGTCGGTGACCCCCACTTTCATCACCGGCCAGTTGATGCCCCACACGAGCGTGAGGAGCACGAGGACCACGAGCTGCTGGCGCGAGAGGGCATGCATGGGCCGCCATTGTGGGGGCATCCGCCGGGCTCCTTAGAATCGGTGCATGACCTTCCTCCAGATGCTGCAGGCGGCGCAGCGTAGCAACCGCTCCATGCTGTGCGTCGGCCTGGACCCGGAGCCCACGCGCTTCCCCGCGGACCTGAAGGACAAGGCGGGGCGCATCTTCGATTTCTGCGCGCGCATCGTCGACGCCACCGGCGACCTGGCGATCGCGTTCAAGCCGCAGATCGCTTACTTCGCGGCCCATCGCGCCGAGGAGCAGCTCGAGAAACTGATGCGGCACGTTCGCGCGAATTTTCCGCACGTGCCGGTGATCCTCGATGCCAAGCGCGGCGACATCGGGTCGACCGCCGAACAGTACGCACGCGAGGCCTTCGAGCGCTACGGCGCCGATGCCGTGACGCTGTCACCTTTCATGGGCTTCGATTCGGTGCAGCCGTACCTGAAGTTTCCGGAAAAGGGCGCGTTCCTCCTGTGCCGGACCTCGAACCCGGGAGGCGATGACCTGCAGAACCAGCGCCTCGCTTCGGTCGATGGCCAGCCGCTGCTCTACGAGCACGTCGCGCGCCTCGCACAAGGGCCGTGGAACCTGAACGGCCAGCTGGGGCTGGTGGTGGGCGCGACGTACCCGGCGGAGATCGAACGCGTGCGCACCATTGCACCGACACTGCCGCTGCTGATCCCGGGAGTGGGCGCGCAAGGCGGCGACGCCGTCGCGACGGTGCGCGCCGGGTGGCGGCCCGACGCCCCCATCGTGGTCAATTCCTCGCGCGCGATCCTCTACGCCTCCAGCGGCAGCGATTTCACCGAAGCCGCGCGGCGCGAAGCGCTGCGCACGCGCGACCTGCTGGAGGCTGCGCGCTAGGGTCAGCGGACGCGGTTGTGCGAGCGGCCGCGGATCATGCTGACGATGAACAGCAGCACGATCGCGCCGAGCACGGAGGCGATCCAGCCCGCGGGCTCGCCCGCCCGGTAGAGGCCCATCGCCTGGCCGGCAAAGCCCGCCAGGAAAGCGCCGGCGATACCCACCAGCGTGGTCATGATGATGCCCATGCGGTCATTGCCGGGCTTCAGCGCGCGGGCGATGAGGCCGACGATGAAGCCGACGATGATCATGGTGAGGATTTCCATTTCTTGCTCCGGTACCTGAGTTGGTATGGGAGGGATGCTAGGCAGGCGCTGCCGCGTGCCCTGTAGGCACCCACTGCTGGGTCTCGTAGGCTGCTGCCCGTCGCGCTGACCTACGACTCAGAGCAGCCGCTTCAGATAGTGCCCCGTATGGCTCTGCGGATGGGCGGCAATCTCCTCCGGCGTCCCCGCCACCACGACCGTACCGCCGCCGTCTCCGCCTTCCGGCCCCATGTCGATCACCCAGTCGGCCGTCTTGATGACGTCCAGGTTGTGCTCGATCACCACGATGGTGTTGCCGGCGTCGCGCAACTGGTGCAGCACCTTCAGCAGCAGGTCGATGTCCGCGAAGTGGAGTCCGGTGGTCGGCTCGTCCAGGATGTAGAGGGTGCGCCCGGTATCGCGCTTGGACAGTTCCAGCGCCAGCTTCACGCGCTGCGCCTCGCCGCCCGACAGCGTGGTCGCCGCCTGGCCAAGCTTGATGTACGAGAGGCCGACGTCCAGC
The DNA here is from genome assembly GCA_036263715.1 of Ramlibacter sp. Taxonomy (GTDB): domain Bacteria; phylum Pseudomonadota; class Gammaproteobacteria; order Burkholderiales; family Burkholderiaceae_C; genus Ramlibacter. The sequence continues at coordinate 161 of DATAGN010000404.1, read as the reverse complement.
AGCGTCTGCAGCTTGCGCGCGATGGCGGGAACCGGCTTCAGGAACTCGAACGCGTCCTCGACCGTCATGTCGAGGATCTGCGCGATGTTGCGCCCCTTCCACTGCACTTCCAGCGTCTCGCGGTTGTAGCGCTGGCCGCGGCAGACGTCGCACGGCACGTA
>DATAGN010000403.1:0-12367 GCA_036263715.1 Ramlibacter sp. | reverse complement strand
ATATCGAGCCGCGCGTACGTTTCATGCTCGCGACATCTGTTTGAACGGAGTTCCGGGCCGTGCGCGGCCCGGAACGCAGTGAGTTATGGCGCGGGCGGCGCCGGAGCCGGACTTCCAGGTCGCCCGCGCGCTTCAGCGCGCGGGTCCCCGTCACGGCGGGCGCGCACCGCACGGCGCCTGGCGCGGCGCGAAGGATCCGAAGAGGGACATGTGCGACTGCCCTCACCCCAACCCTCTCCCGCAAGCGGGAGAGGGAGAGGGAGAGCGTCAGAACAACTGCAGGCTCACCCAATAAGCGATCGCGGCGACGAAAGCGCTGGCGGGGATCGTAAAGATCCAGGCCCACACGATGTTGCCGGCGACACCCCAGCGCACGGCGCTCATGCGATGGGTGGAACCGACGCCGACGATGGCGCCGGTGATCGTGTGCGTCGTCGAGACGGGGATGCCCAGGCCGGTGGCGATGAACAGCGTCAACGCACCACCGGTTTCGGCGCAGAAGCCGCCCACGGGCTTGAGCTTCGTGATCTTCTGCCCCATGGTCTTGACGATGCGCCAGCCGCCGAACATGGTGCCCACCGCGATGGCGATGTAGCAGGCCACGATCACCCAACCCGGCGGCGCCTTCTCCCCGGCGGCGACGTAGCCGGTGGCGATCAGCAGCATCCAGATGATGCCGATCGTCTTCTGCGCGTCATTGCCGCCGTGCCCCAGGCTGTACGCACCCGCCGACACCAGCTGCATGCGCCGGAACCACTTGTCCACCTTGTTGGGCCGCGTCGACTTGAAGAGGTTCGACACCAGCACCATCATGAGCGAGCCCAGGATGAAGCCGAGCGTGGGCGAGATGAAGATGAAGATCACCGTCTTCCAGATGCCCGTGGCGATCAGCGCGCCCGCACCCGCCTTGGCGATCACGGCGCCGACGATGCCGCCGATCAGCGCATGCGAGGAGCTGCTGGGGATGCCGTACCACCACGTGATCACGTTCCAGGTGATCGCGCCGACCAGTGCGCCGAACACCACGTGCGTGTTGACGATGCCGGGCTCGACGATGCCCTTGCCCACCGTGGCCGCCACGCTCAGGTGGAAGATGAAGATCGCGATGAAGTTGAAGAAGGCAGCGAAGACCACGGCCTGGGCCGGCTTCAGCACGCCGGTGGAAACCACGGTGGCGATGGAGTTCGCCGCGTCGTGGAAGCCGTTCATGAAGTCGAACACCAGCGCGACGACCACCAGCAGGATCACGACCCAAAGGGCCGTCTGGGCCACTTCCATGTTGCGGCCTCAGGAGTTCTCGAGGACGATGCCCTCGACGACGTTGGCGACGTCCTCGCACTTGTCCGTGATCGTCTCCAGCAGCTCGTAGATCGCCTTGAGCTTGATCACCTCGCGCACGTCCGGTTCCTCGCGGAACAGCTTGCTCAACGCCGCGCGCATCACGCGGTCGGCATCGGACTCGAGCTTGTCGATCTCCTCGCAGCTTTTCAGCGCCGCGGTGGCCGAGTTGTGGTCGGACAGCTTGCTCAGGAAGCCCACGGCCTCCTGCACCCGTTCGCAGCAGCGCACGCTCAGGTCCGTCAGGCGCGTGATCTCCTCGGTCATGTGCCGCACGTCGTACAGCGCCATGGTCTCGGCCGAGTCCTGGATCAGGTCGGCCACGTCGTCCATCGTGTTGATCAGCGTGTGGATCTGCTCGCGGTCCAGCGGCGTGATGAAGGTCGAGTGCAGCAGGCGGTTGACCTCGTGGGTCACCTTGTCGGCCGCGCGCTCGGCGTGGTCCACCTGCTGGTTGTACTGCTCGCGCAGGTTCAGGTCGTTGTAGTTCGCCACCAGGTTCTTGAAAGCGTGGGCGCCCTCGACCATGCGCTCGGCATGCTGGTTGAACATTTCGAAGAAGTTGCCTTCTTTCGGGAGCAGTTTTCTGAAGAGCATGGAAGCCCCGGAGGGTCTGATTCTTGTGAACGCGGGCAGTTTACCTGCCGCCCCCCGTCAGCCGTTGCGGAATATGAAATAGACGGCGCCCACCATGCACAGCGCCGCCCAGAGGTAATCCAGCTTCAGCGGCTCCTTCAGGTAGAAGAACGCAAAGGGCGCGAACACCGCGAGCGTGATCACCTCCTGCATGATCTTGAGCTGGCCCACGCTCAGGCCCGCCTGGTGGTGGCCGATGCGGTTGGCCGGCACCATGAGCAGGTACTCCGCCAGCGCGATGCCCCAGCTGACGAAGGCAGCCGTGTACCACGGTGCCGTCGCGAGGTTGCGCAGGTGCCCGTACCAGGCGAAGGTCATGAACACATTCGATGCGATCAGCAGCAGCACCGTCTGCAGCGACAGGGGAACGAAGGAAGTGAGCGCGGTCATGCCGGGATTATCCGAAGGGCTGGTCTACGTGGACGAGCACCTCATCGTGCTGGACAAGCCCGCAGGGCTGCTGGCCGTGCCGGGTCGCGGCGAGGACAAGCAGGACTGCCTGTCGGCGCGCGCACAGGCGCTGTGGCCCGACGCCCTGGTGGTGCATCGCCTGGACATGGCGACCTCGGGCCTCTTCCTCATGGGACGGGGCGTGCACGTGCAGCGCGTCCTCGGCCGCGCGTTCGCCGAGCAGCGCGTCGACAAGCAGTACGAAGCGGTGGTGGCCGGCCACGTCGCGCAGGAAACCGGCGTCATCGACCTGCCGCTCGCGGCCGACTGGCCGAACCGGCCCCTGCAGAAAGTGGACGCCGAACACGGCAAGCCGAGCACGACGCGCTGGCGGGTGCTCGCGCGCGAGGACGACTGCACGCGGCTCGCGCTGGAACCGGTCACCGGCCGCACGCACCAGTTGCGCGTGCACCTGCGGGAAATCGGCCATCCCATCCTGGGCGATGCGCTCTATGCGCCGCAGCCCGTGCGCGCACGCGCAGCACGACTGCTGCTGCACGCGCAGCGGCTGGCACTGGCGCACCCGGTGACCGGCGAGCCGCTGTCTTTTGCCAGCCCGGCGCCGTTCCAGAGGAACTCGGCGGGCCCCGCCACCGTCTGAACAGCATGAACCAGCCCTCCCGCCGCACCGTTGCCGCCGCACTCGTGGCCCTGCCTTTTTGCTGGACCGGGGCGCGCGCGCAACCCGCCGGGATGCGGCGCCCGACGCCTGCGCAGACCGAAGGCCCCTTCTATCCGGTCGAACTGCCGCGCGATGCCGATGCGGACCTGCTGCGCAACGGCAACCTCACGTACGCGCAGGGTGAGCCCGCGTGGGTCGAGGGCATCGTCACGGACGTGGCGGGCAAGCCGCTGGCCGGCGGCCAGGTGGAGATCTGGCAGTGCGACCACGCGGGCCGCTACCACCATCCGGGCGACGGCGGCCGGGCCGACCGCAACTTCCAGGGCTTCGGCCGCGTGGCGCTGGGCGCCGACGGCCGCTACCGCTTCCGCACGATCAGGCCGGTGCCCTATTCCGGCCGCACGCCGCACATCCACGTGAAGGTGCGCCTGGACCGGCGCGAGTTGCTGACCACGCAGCTCTATGTGGAAGGCGACCCGAACAACGAGCGCGACTTCCTCTGGCGCCACCTGGGCGCGGACCGTTCCCTGGTGACGGTGCCTTTCCGCGCGGGCAGCGACGGCGTGCGCGCCGAATTCCCGATCGTGGTGCGCGCGTAGGATCGCGGCATGACCCAAAGACACCTGACCATCCTCACCGGCGCCTCGCGCGGCATGGGCCTCGCCATGGCGCAGCAGCTGCTGCAGCGCGGGCACGACCTGCTGTGCATCTCGCGCAAGACCAACGACGCGCTCGCCGCGCAGGCCGCGCAGGCCGGCCGCCAGTGCGAGCAGTGGCCGCAGGACCTGGCGCGCGGCGACACCGCGGCGGCGAAGCTGGAAACCTGGCTGCAGGCGCAGGACAGCGGCACGCTCGCCTCGGTCACGCTGATCAACAACGCGGGGATGATCCCGCAGATCGCGCCCATCGACGGGGTTTCCCCGGCGCAACTGGCCGAAGCGATGCGCGTCGACCTGGAAGCGCCGATGCTGCTGACCGGTGCATTCCTGCGCGCCACGAACGGCTGGCCGGTGACGAAGAAGATCCTGAACATCTCCTCGGGCCTCGGGCGGCAGCCGATGGCCTCGCAGGCGGTCTATTGCGCGGCCAAGGCGGGCATGGACCACTTCAGCCGCTGCGTGGCGCTGGAGCAGGCCGCGCTGCCGCACGGCGCCAGGGTGTGCTCGGTGGCGCCCGGCGTGATCGACACCGACATGCAGGTGCAGATGCGCAGCGCCGACAGCGCACGCTTTCCGGACAAGGACAAGTTCGTGGGCATGAAGGAGAACGGGGCCTTGAGCTCGCCGGACCAGGCCGCGGCGCGCCTGCTCGCCTTCCTGGAGCGCCCGGACTTCGGGTCCAACGTCGTGACGGACGCGCGGGGCTGATGCAGCGTTCCGGGCGCCCTGGATCCCCGCCTTCGCGGGGATGACGTCACTGCCCCTGGAAGCCCTCGGCCCGCGCGGTCAGCACCAGGGTATCCCGATACCCCCGCCCTTCCACCGGCTGGATCGGCGTGGTCTCGTGGATCACGCGCGCATCGTCCAGCAGCAACAGGCTCCAGGGCTCCGTCAGGGTGAAGCGCTGGCCGGCGGGGCCATCGGCTTCGAACACGCGCGTCTCGCCGCCCTTGACGCCTTCGCGCGCGACCAGGAACACGGCCACCAGGTCCACGCCGTCGCGGTGCGCGCCTTCCGGCGTCGGCCTCCCGATGCCGCCCTCCGTGTCGATGCGGAACTGGTGCGCCTCGATGTACCAGGGCCGCGGCCCCTTCAGGTCGGCGGCGCTGCGCGCCAGCGCCTGCAGCACGCGCGTCCAGGCGGGCTGCGCCACGATGCTCGCCGCCATCGGCGCGAACCAGCGCTGCATGCCGCCGTGCAGCGCGTTGTATTCCACCGGCTGCCAGTGGGCGCGATGCGGGGCCTGCGCCAGCGCCCCGCCCTCCTCGACGAAGCACGAATGCCGCCGGCGGCGATAGCGGCCGCCGTCCTTCAGGTAGTCGTCCGGAGGCAGGTCGTCCCAGGACGGGCGCAGCGCCAGCAGTTCATCGAGCGTGCAATTGCTCCACTCGCACACGCCGCGCGGGCTGAGCACGGCGTAGCCTTGCTGGCGCATCAGGGCGGGGAGCTGGTCGGGGTAGGTGTACGCGGGACGCAGGAGCATGCGCGGAGCTTACCCAAAGCCGCCTGTCCCCCGCTTGCTAGCCGCTGCGCTGCTGGCGCAGTGCCGCGAGGCCGGTGCGCACCGTCGTCTCGTGCATCTGCATGCGCACGAGCTCGGCGCCGGCCTGGATCAGCGTGAAGCGCAGGTGGTCGGCCAGCTGCTGCAGGGGCGGCAGCGCGGCAGGGTCGCGGGGTTCCGGGCCGCGGACGAGGGGGTGCAGCCCGTCCTGCAGCGCGATGGCGGCAAAGCGAATGTGCTGCACCAGCGTGCATACGCGGGTGCGCGCGCCGGTGAGCTGCACGAAGGCCTGCGCGACCTGGTCGGCCTGCCGGTACAGCCCGCGCGCGCCGCGCAGCTGCTCGCTTTCCGCCGCCTCGCGCTCGGCCAGCCGCTGCAGCAGCTTGCGGCGCACGACCGACGCGTTGACGCCGCGCTTGTGCAGGTCCTGCCGGATGGTCGCGGCCAGTTCATCGGCCCGTTCGAAGCGGCGCTGCATCACCGTCATTTCCAGCGTGACTTCCACCGCCACCTGGCGGGTGCGGGCGCCGACCTCGGCTTCGGCGGCCAGCAGGGTGCTGCCCGAAGTCCACGCATCACTGGTGAGCGCGGCGAGATCCTCGAAGGACTGCTGGCACTCGGGCGAAGCCGCCGAGCGATCGATGAACCACATCAGCCGGCTCACGCCTGCCTGCAGTGCATGCACGGCGAATTCCAGTTCCTGCACGCCCTCGGTGGGGCGCTCGTGCAGGCGCGTGGCGAGCGACTGGACGGTGCCGGCGCACTTGGCGCTCAGCGCGGTGGTCATGTCGGCCAGGCGCGGCAACAGCATGCCCGCCGACTCCGGCAGCGGGTGCGCCGCGGCATCGTCTTCGAGCGAACTCGTGTCGAAGGGATCGAAGGCGTTCCCTGCGGTTTCCAGGACCTGCGCCAGCATGGGCTCCCGCCGTTGACCTCGGCCCAGTGTATCGAGTTGTATCCAGGTCCCGATTGCCGTGCATCCCGGCGCCGCGCACGCTCGTCAGGCTTCGACCTTCACGCCTTTCCAGAACGCGACGCGGTCCTTCACCATCTCCGCCTCCGGCTTCGGGTCCGCGTAGTACCAGGCCGCATCGGTGTTCATCTCGCCGTTGACGATCAGCGAGTAATAGCTCGCCTGCCCCTTCCACGGGCAGCTGGTGCGGTGGTTGCTGAAGGCGATGTATTCGCGCTTCAGGCTGGACGCCGGGAAGTAGTGGTTGCCCTCCACCACCACGGTGTCGTCGCTCTCGGCGATGACCACGCCGTTCCAGGTTGCCTTCATCAGGTGCTCCTTGCCGGTGCGTGCAGCCAGTGCACGCTGAACAGGCGCCCGGGATCCGTCCACACCGGCCCGGGGCGAAAGCCCGCCTGCTGCGCGAGCGCGCGCAGGCCGTCGACGGTGAACTTGTACGAGTTCTCGGTGTGCAGGCTCTCGCCCTCCTCGAGCGCATAGCGCTCGTCGCCCACCTGCACCACCTGGCGCGCGCGGCTGACCAGGTGCATCTCGATGCGCTGCAGCGGCGCGTTGTAGCAGGCGTAGTGCGAGAAGCGATCGAGCTGGAAGTTGGCGCCCAGTTCGCGGTTGGCCCGCGCCAGCAGGTTCAGGTTGAAGGCCGCGGTCACGCCTTGCGCGTCGTTGTACGCCGCGTGCAGCACCTGCGGGTCCTTCACCAGGTCCGCCCCCAGCAGCAAGGCGCCGCCGCGCAGCGCCTCGGCCGCCTGGCGCAGGAAGGCCAGCGCCTCGGCCGGCGCGAAGTTGCCGATGGTGGAGCCGGGGAAGAAGCCGATGCGGCGCACGCCCTCGCCCGCCGGCGGCAGCGTGATGCCGGCCGAGTAGTCGCCCACCACCGGGTGCACGTCCAGGCGCGGGAATTCCGAGCGCAGGATGCCGGCGGCGTCGCGCAGGTGTTCGCCAGAGATGTCGATCGGCACGTAGCGTGCCGGTGCCTCGAAGCCTTGCAGCAGCAGCCGCACCTTCAGCAGCGACCCGGCGCCGAATTCCACGATCTCGGCCCCGCGCCCGGCCAGCGCCGCCATCTCGCCGACGTGGCGTTGCAGGATGTCGAGCTCGGTGCGGGTGGGGTAGTACTCCGGCAGCTCGCAGATGCGGTCGAACAGGCGCGAGCCTTCGGCGTCGTAGAAGTACTTCGGCGAGATCGCGTGCGGGCGGCTTGCCAGCGCAGCGTGCAGGTCGCGGCCGAACGCGCTCAGCATGCACCGTCCTTGGCCAGGCGGATGCCGCTGAACTGCCAGCGCGCCGAAGGCGGGAAGAAATTGCGGTAGCTGCGGCGGGCATGGCCCGGCGGCGTGGCCACGCTGCCGCCGCGCAGCACCATCTGGCCCACCATGAACTTGCCGTTGTATTCGCTGACCGCGCCGGACCAGGGATGGAAGCCCGGGTACGGATCGTAGGAAGAGCGCGTCCACTGCCAGACGTGCCCGGTGAGCTGCTGCATCCCGGTGAGCTCGTAGCCCGCCTCCCATTCGGCCTCGGTCGGCAGCCGCGCGCCGGCCCATTCCGCATACGCGGCGGCCTCGTAGAAGCTCACCTGGCTGACGGGTGCCTCCAGGTCCAGCGGCTTCAGTCCGTCCAGCCCGAAGACCTGCCACTGCGAGGAAGGCGCGCGCGGATCGCCGGGGCCCACCCAGTAGAGCGGCGCCTGCCACTGCTGCGACTGCACCAGGCTCCACGCATCCGACAACCACAGCCCGGCGCTGCGGTAGCCGCCGTCCTCGATGAAGTCCAGGAACTCGCCGCAGGTCACCAGCCTGTCGGCGATGCGGTAGGGCTGCAGCCAGGTGGTGTGCCGCGGCATCTCGTTGTCGAAGGCGAAGCCTTCTCCGGCATGGCCGATGCGCACGGGTCCGCCCGGCCCCTGGATCCACTGCAGCGCCGGCGTGCTGCCGGCCAGGCGCAGCGGCTTCTGGTCGACGGGTTCGTACGCGGGCAGCAGCGGGTTGCACGACAGCAGGTGCAGCACGTCGGTGAGGATCAGCTCCTGGTGCTGCTCCTCGTGCTGCAGGCCCAGCTCGACCAGGGGCTGCACGGCGGCCCAGGTGGCGTCATCGGCCGTCGCCAGCAGATGCTCGATGCCGGCTTCGACGTGCGAGCGGTAGCGATGCACGGAGGCGAGCAGCGGGCGCGTCAGCAGCCCGCGCTGCGGCCGCGGATGCCGGGGGCCGAGCGACTCGTAGTAGGAGTTGAAGAGATGGTGCCAGCGGGCATCGAACACGTCGTACTGCGGCGCATGGGCGGCGAGCACGACGGCTTCGAAGAACCAGCTGGTGTGCGCCAGGTGCCACTTGGTCGGGCTGGCATCGGGCATGGACTGCACGCACTGGTCTTCGGGCGAGAGCGGCGCGGCCAGCGCCAGGCTGCGGGCCCGGACGGTGGCGAAGCGCTCGGCCAGCGCAGCGCGGCTGGGACCCGGCTGCGCCAGGGGCGCGGCGGGCAACGGGTTGGAGGACATGGCGTCCTGGCTCCTGGTGGTGCAGCGCGCCTCCTGCGCCTGCGCTGCGGGCATGCATCCCCTGCCGTTTCATTACAGCACAGGAGGATGCGGACGGGGGTTGCGCTTCAGTCGCGGGTTTGCAGGGCGACCTGCTGCTCGCGCAGCTGCCGCCACTGGCCCCAGCGGCCCGGGTTCTGCTCCATGCGCACGAACAGCACCGGCTCGTCGCAAGCCGACCACTTGGCGCAGTGCTGCTTCCACTTGCGCACCTGGCCCGGCGGAACGTAGAGGTAGACGGGACGCGCGCGCTGGGCCACCAGCGAGTCGCTCGCCACCGTCGGCTGCGGGTAGATCACCGGCGGCGGCGGCGCCTGCTCCTTGATCGCGATGCGGCCATAGACGCCGGGGCGCAGGGACCCGCCGGCGGTGGTGTTGCGGTAGTCGGCGGCTGCCGCAGGACCGGCGACGAAGACAGCGCCCAGGAGCGCTCCGGCAACGGCGGCGGCGGGCAGCAGGCGGGAGGTGGTGGGGCTCGTTCGCATGGAAGCTCCTCGGTGGAACGCACGTTCTACCGAAGGGCTTGCAAAGGGCTGTGTAGGAGTCCACAGCCCGGGCGCGGAGGATTCGTCTTGCGCCGAGTGGCTTTGCGGCCACGGCCGAGCAGCTTTCGCCGCCCAACCAACTCAGCCGTACCGCCCGCGGGCGAGCGCCGCTCCCTGCGCCAGTGCCTGCAGCTTGCGCAGCGCCACCTCGCGGTCCATGGGGGCCATGCCGCAGTTCGTGCACGGGAAAAGCCGGTCGCGGGCGACGAACTGCAGCGCCCGGCCGATGGTGTCGGCCACCTCCTCGGGCGTCTCGACCTGCGCACTGGCCACGTCGATCACGCCCACCATCACGTCCTTGCCGGCCAGCAGCTGCATCAGGTCCGCCGGCACGTGCGAGTGGTAGCACTCCAGGCTCACCTGGTCGATGCTGCTGGCGGCCAGCGCCGGGAAGACCTGCTCGTACTGCCGCCACTGGTCGCCCAGCGTGCGCTTCCACTGGTTGTTGGCCTCGATGCCGTAGCCGTAGCAGATGTGCACGGCGGTCGTGCAGGTGAGCCCCCGGGCGGCGCGCTCGAGCGCGCGCACGCCCCAGTCCACCGCGTCCTGCATGTAGACATTGAAGGCAGGCTCGTCGAACTGCACGATGTCGACGCCGTCGGCCTGCAGCGCCAGTGCTTCCTGGTTCAGGAGCTCGGCGAAGGCGAAGGCCATCTGCGCGCGGTCGCCGTAATGCCGGTCGGCCACCGTGTCGACGATCGTCATGGGGCCGGGCATCGTGAACTTCAGCTTCCTGCGCGTGTGGGCGCGGGCCAGCCGGGCCTCGAAGGCGTGCACCCGGCCTTTCAGCCGCAAGGGCCCCACCACCTGCGGCACCAGCGCCTTGTAGCGGTCGTTGCGGATGCCCATCTCCACCTTGTGCTGGAAGTCGATGCCGTCGACCTGCTCCAGGAAACCGTGCACGAAATGCTGGCGCGCCTGCTCGCCGTCCGTGACGATGTCCACCCCGGCGTCTTCCTGCATCTTCAGCCACAGCAGCGTGGCGTCGGCCTTGGCGCGCGCCAGGGCTTCGCCTTCGGCCCGCCACTGCGGCCACAGCTTGTGGGTTTCGGCCAGCCAGTCCGGCTTGGGCAGGCTGCCCGCGATGGTGGTAGCAAACATGGGGGCGCTCCTCGCCGGTCGGGCAGTTCGCAGCACCTATGATCGCAGGAAGTCCAACGAAAGCGTTCAGGCCCGCATGCGCGAGCTGCCCGACCCGGAACAAGCCAAGCCCTGCGTACTGGTCGTCGACGACGACGAGGCGGTCGCGTGGGCCATCGCCGCACGCCTGGGCAGCGACTTCCGTGTGGTCAGCGTGAGCGATCCGGCGCAGGCGGTGCAGGCCACGCTCGAGGAGGCGCCGGGCGTGATCCTCTGCGACATCGACATGCCGGGCATGCGCGGCGACGAAGTGGCCTTTGCGCTGTCGCAGGACCCGCGCACGGGCGCCGTGCCGCTGATCTACCTGACCGGCCTGGTCACGCCCGAGGAGGCGCCCGACCTCGAAGGCGTCTTCGGGGAACACCCGGCCATCTCCAAGGGGGCCACTCCGCAGGACCTGCGCGACGCGATCGAGGGCGCGCTGGGCCTGCCGGAGGATTGATCAGGCCGCCAGGCCGAATTCGTTCGCCAGCAGTTCGTAGGAGCGGCGCTGCGCGAGCGGGTCCCAGGTCCAGGTGATCACCACCAGTTCGTCGACGCCCAGTTCTTGCGCGAGCGCGCGCAGGCGCTGCGCGACCTGGGGGCCGGTGCCCACCATCACCTTGCGGCGCAATTCCTGGCGATAGGCCTCCTCCGCGGCGTCCCACGGGCGGGTCGCCTGCTCGGGCGGCAGCAGCGGCGCGAAGCGGCCTTTCTGGCGGTCGATGCGCGTGCGTTCGCGGCTGGCGAACAGGCGCCAGGCCTCCTCTTCCGTGTCGGCGGCCAGGGCCCAGACGCACACGTTGGCCTGCGGCTGCTCGACCAGGCCGGGCTTGAACATGTGCCGGTACAGCTCCAGCGCGTCGGCGCAGCCCTCGCCGTCCGTGATGAAGTGGGCAAAGGAGTACGGCATGCCGAAGTGCCCGGCAAGCTGGGCGCCGTAGCCCGAGCTGCCCAGCATCCACAGCTGCGGCGTGGTGGCGCCCCGCGGGAAGGCGTGGATGCCGCGTCCGGCGTGCCCATCCGGCATCTCCTCGCCCGTGACCCACGCATGGAGCTCGCGCACCTGCTGCGGGAAACGCTCGGACGAGCGGGGATCCGGGTTGAGCAGCAGGGCCGTGCGATGGTCGCTGCCCGGCGCACGGCCGACGCCGAGGTCGATGCGGCCCGGCGCCAGGGCGTCGAGCACGCGGAACTGTTCGGCGACCTTGAAGGGCGCGTAGTGCGGCAGCATGATTCCCGCGCTGCCGATGCGGATGCGCGAGGTGCGCACCGCCACCGCGGCCATCAGCACCTCGGGCGCGGTGCCCACGATGGTGGGCATGCTGTGGTGCTCGCTGACCCAGAAGCGGTCGTAGCCGAGGCGCTCGCAATGTTCAGCGAGCGCGACCGTGTTGCGGATGGATTCGTCCTGCGCCCGGCCGGCGCAGGCCACGGACTGGTCGAGGACGGACAGGCGCAGGGCGGTCATGCGCGCGGCGCGCCTGCGTGGGTCGGCACTTTCATGCGGCCAAGCATATCGGTAAGCTGCAAGCCCCCACGCCCGCCATGTCCATCCGCATCGTCCGCCTCGGCAGCCCGCGCTCACCCTCGGAAGGGCTGCGCCTGGGCACCGTGCGCCGGCCGCCGCGCGGCGTGCCCAAGGCGGAGTTCGCCAAGCGCGATTTCTACGATGTGTGGTTGCCGAATTTGGCGCCGAGCGCGGAGCTCGTCGCCGAGGCGCTGCAGGCAGAAAGCGACAAGGCCTGGGCCGTGGTGCGGCGCAAGTATCGGGCGGAGATGAAGCAGGCCGATGCCGGCCACCTGCTGGACATGCTGGCGGCGCTGTCGCACCAGACGGCCTTGGCGGTGGGTTGCTATTGCGAGGACGAGCGGCGCTGCCACCGCTCGCTGTTGCGGGAACTGCTGGAGGAGCGGGGGGCGGACGTCGCGCCTTAGCGGCGGGGTTCGCCTGGCGGGCTCACCCCACCCTACGCGGCCCGGTAGGT
>DATAGN010000402.1:0-3309 GCA_036263715.1 Ramlibacter sp. | reverse complement strand
GATCTGGTCGGGGTGGATGCTCCACATGCGCGTGTAACCGAAGTCGTTGGCCGCACGCGACGCCGCCGCCCTGAAAGCGTCCCGGTCGCGGAATTCCGTGACCACGCCGTGCGACGGCACCTTGCCGTGCGCATGGCAGGCGGACGCGATTTCCAGCTTGGCCCGCACGACCAGCGGGTGCGTGAACTGGCCCTGCACCCCCATGCCGGCGGAGGGGATGGCGCCGCCGTGCGCCGACACGAAGTCCATCAGGCCGAAGCTGAGGGACTGCATGCGCGGGTGACCAGCGATGTCGAAAGCGCGATGAACGGCGGCCGGCGACTCGATCAGGCCTTGCAGCGGCAGGTCCTTCGCACCGGCGGCATCCAGCGCGCGGCTGGCGCGCTCGACATCGTCGGGGCTCTCCACCTTGGGCAGCATCACGTGGACGAGGCGCCGGCCAGCCTTGCCGGCGATGGTGGCGATGTCGCTTTCGAACGCTGGATGGTCGACGGGGTGCACGCGCACCGCGACGCGGGCACCGGGCTTCGCACCCAGCGCCAGTTCCACGACGAGCGCCGCGTGCTCCGCCTCGCCGCCGACGGGCGCGCCGTCCTCGCAGTCCAGCGTGACGTCGAATACGCAGGCGCCGAACTCCTGCGTCATCTCGTCCTGCAGCTGCAGGCTCTTGCGCATGCGGGCCTCCACGCCGCTGTAGTGGTCGCACACCGGCAGCGTGCCGGTGCGCGCCTGGGCGCCGAGGAGGACGTCGCGAGGATGCATCGCGCCTTTACAGGAGGTGCGCCACGCCTTGCTGCTCTTCCTGCAGCTCCTTCAGCGTGATGTTGATGCGTTCCTGCGAGAAGGCGTCGATCTCCAGGCCGTCGACGACCTTGTACTCGCCGTTCTGGGTGGTCACCGGGAAGCCGAACATGGTGTCCTTCGGGATGCCGTACTGGCCGTCCGACGCGATGCCCATGGTGACCCACTTGCCGTTGGAGCCCAGCACCCAGTCGCGCATGTGGTCGATGGCGGCGTTGGCCGCGGAGGCGGCGGACGACAGCCCGCGGGCTTCGATGATGGCGGCGCCGCGCTTGCCCACGGTGGGCAGGAAGGTGTTGGCGTTCCACTCCTGGTCGTTGATCAGGTCCTTCACGGACTTGCCGTTGACCGTGGCGAAGCGGTAGTCGGCATACATGGTCGGCGAGTGGTTGCCCCACACCGTGAGCTTCTCGATGTCGGCCACCTTGGTGCCTGTCTTGGCCGCAAGCTGTGACAACGCGCGGTTGTGGTCCAGGCGGAGCATGGCGGTGAAGTTCTTGCGCGGCAGGCTGGGCGCGCTCTTCATCGCGATGTACGCGTTGGTGTTCGCCGGATTGCCGACCACCAGCACCTTGACGTTGCGCGAAGCGACCTGGTCGAGGGCCTTGCCCTGGGCGGTGAAGATCGCGGCGTTGGCCGATAGCAGGTCCTTGCGCTCCATGCCCGGGCCGCGCGGACGGGCGCCGACCAGCAGCGCGTAGTCGGTGTCCTTGAACGCGGTCATCGGGTCGCCGTGCGCCTCCATCCCCGCCAGCAGCGGGAAGGCGCAGTCCTCCAGCTCCATCATCACGCCCTTGAGCGCCTTCTGCGCCTTCTCGTCGGGGATCTCCAGCAGCTGCAGGATCACCGGCTGGTCCTTGCCCAGCATCTCGCCCGAAGCGATGCGAAACAGCAGGGCATAACCGATCTGGCCGGCGGCGCCGGTGACGGCGACGCGAACGGGCTTCTTGCTCATGGGAATCTCCGAAGGAAGGTTGCGAATACGGCAGTCGTGCGGTGGCGCGGAGGTGTCCGGTGGACACAGGGCGTCGGCCTGCGGGACGGCCCGCGAGTTTACCCGTAGCCCCTCCTCGGGTCAACTTGTCTTATGTCTTATATAAGATATCATCGCACCCGAGAACGCCGGCACGGCGTCCTCACCTGCCCATGGCCGCCCCCCACCCCCCTTCCGACGCGAACGCGACTGCCGGGCCGGCCCTGCCGGCCACGCCCGCGTTCAGCCCGCTTTACCAGCAGATCAAGGCGCTCATCCTGCAGAGCCTGGAGTCGGGCGAATGGAAGCCCGGCGAGGCGATCCCCAGCGAGATGGACCTGGCCGTGCGCTTTCGCGTGAGCCAGGGCACCGTGCGCAAGGCGATCGACGAACTGGCGGCCGAGAACCTGGTGGTGCGCCGCCAGGGCAAGGGCACCTTCGTGGCCACCCACGCCGAGCAGCACGTGCGCTACCGCTTCCTGCGGCTGGTGCCGGACAGCGGCGATGACGGACCGGCGCAGCGCAGCGTGCTCGAGTGCCGGCGCGTGCGGGCCAGCGCCGAGGTGGCGCGCGCGCTCGCGCTGCGCACCGGCGACTCCGTCGTGCAGGTGCGGCGCGTGCTGTCCTTCGGCGGCGCGCCCACCATCCTGGAAGACATCTGGCTGCCCGGCAACGCGTTCAGGGGCCTCACCGCGGAGCAGCTGGCCGGCCACCAGGGGCCGACCTATGCCCTGTTCGAGCTGGAGTTCGGGGTGCGGATGGTGCGGGCCGAAGAGAAGATCCGCGCGCTGGCCGCCGATGCGTCGCAGGCTGCGCTGCTGGCCCTCGCGCCCGGCGCGCCGCTGCTCTCGGTCGAGCGTCTCTCGTACACGTACAACGACGTGCCGATGGAGTTGCGCCGCGGCCTGTACCGGACCGACACGCACCACTACCGCAACGAACTCAGCTAGGGCGGAGGCGCAGCGTGAAGCTGTCCGGCAGCACCACCTCGACCACGCCGTGGCGGCCCGGCGACTCGTGGTACGTGGACGGGTACTCCTCCTCCGGGCGGGTGGCCAGGCTGGCGGCCAGGCCCCGCTCCACCAGGCCCTTGAGGTACGCCTCGCCATCGTTCCCGCCAAGGCGCAGCGCATCGGCCTGCGCCAGCCGCTCGGCGAGTTCGCGTACCAGGCGCCCCCGATGCTGGTCGATGTGCGCCTTGAGGCTGGGAGCATCGAAGGTGCCCAGCACCACCTTGAGGCGATGGATGGTGAGCTCGCCGTCCTTGATGCCCAGCACCAGCGGCGCCTCCAGCAGGTCGATGGTGCGCCCAGCGAGCTGCCGCGCGTGGTCGGCAGCCGCCTCCGCCTGCAGTTCCGGCGCCTGCTTCAGCAGGGCCTGCTTGCGCGCGTGCAGCTCGCGCAGCTTCGCCTCGGGGAGCTTGCCGCTCGCAAAGGCGTTGCGGATGGACAGCAGCTCGGTCCGCGGCTCGTTCCGGGGTGCGGCCAGCCAGGCGGCGCCTGCGATGACCGCCGCGCCCGCGACGATCCACGTAA
>DATAGN010000401.1:0-2591 GCA_036263715.1 Ramlibacter sp. | reverse complement strand
CCACTGCCGCAGCGCGCGCAACAGGTGCCGGGTGGCACGCTGGAGTGCGTCGTCCGCGATCACGGGCCGGGTGATGGCAAGGTCAGCCACGCCGGCACCGGAATGCATGGACGCCATCATCGCCGGTTCGACATACACCGTGCCCCAGCTGCGCGAGGGCGCGCCGAGCGGTCGGCCGTCGTGCACCTCGCCGGGATTGGTGGTCACCACTTCCCCGGCATGGGCGTCGACCGTGCCGCGCCCGCTCGAGGAGCGATGGGCGCCGTGCGCGACCACGCCGAAGCCGAAGGTGCCGTGGGAATGGCGGCCGTAGTGCCTGCCGCTGGTGACGACCGCGGCGTGCACGCCGGGCCAGGGGGAGACAAGGACTTCGCAGCGGTGGACAGGTTCGGCCGCCACGCGGCGCTCACTTGTTCTTCAGCTTGCCCTTCGGCAGGACCGTGGTCATCGGCGGCGTCGGCCGGTCGGACGTGGACTCCTTGGGCGGGGACGTGTCCTTCTTCGGCTTCTTCTGCAACTTGTTGCTGCGCTGTTCGCCTTTGGGCATGGGAACCTCCTCGTTGATTTGCGCCACTTTAGCAGCGGTTTGCGGTGGATGCTAAGCTGCCCCTTTTCGCTCTCACCGAGACCAGAAGCCATGCCCGGATTGCTGCCCAACGTCGACCCCGACGGCCTGCTCGAATTCTCCGTGGTCTACACCGACCGCGCGCTCAACCACATGTCGCGCAGCTTCCAGGGCGTGATGAAGGAGATCTCCTCGATCCTGAAGGAGGTCTACAACGCGCGCTCCGCCGTGCTGGTGCCGGGCAGCGGCACGTTCGGCATGGAATCGGTGGCGCGCCAGTTCGCCAACGGCAAGGACGTGATGGTGCTGCGCAACGGCTGGTTCAGCTACCGCTGGACCCAGATCTTCGACATGGGGCACATCCCGGCGTCGTCGACGGTGCTCAAGGCGCGCAAGACCGGCAGCGGCCCGACCGCGCCTTATGCGCCGGCGCCGATCGCGGAAGTGACGGCAGCCATCCGCGAGAAGAAGCCGGCGGTGGTGTTCGCGCCGCACGTGGAAACCGCCAGCGGCATGATCCTGCCCGACGACTACATGCGTGCCGTGGCCGATGCCGTGCACGAGGGCGGCGGCCTCTTCGTGCTGGACTGCATCGCTTCGGGCGCGATGTGGGTGGACATGAAGGCCTGCGGCATCGACGTCCTGATCTCCGCGCCGCAGAAAGGCTGGAGCAGCTCGCCGTGTTGTGCCATGGTGATGCTGTCCGAGCGCGCGCGCACGGCCATCGATGCCACCACCAGCTCCAGCTTCGCGATGGACCTGAAGAAGTGGCTGCAGGTGATGGAGACGTACGAGAGCGGCGCGCACGTGTACCACGCGACGATGCCGACCGACGCGCTGACGCGCCTGCGCGCCACCATGGTGGAGACGAAGCAGTATGGCTTCGCGAAGGTGAAGGCGGAACAGGAAGAACTCGGACGCAAGGTGCGGGCGCTGTTCGAAAGCCGCGGCTTTCCCAGTGTCGCGGCCGACGGCTTCAAGGCGCCGGGCGTGGTCGTGAGCTACACGACCGATCCCGAGATCCAGTCCGGCAGGAAATTCCAGGACGAAGGCCTGCAGACCGCCGCGGGCGTGCCGCTTCAATGCGACGAGGGCAGCGACTTCAAGACCTTCCGCATCGGCCTGTTCGGGCTGGACAAGTGGCACAACGTCGAGCGCACGGTGAAGTCCCTGGCGGACGCGCTGGACCGCCTGGGAATCACCGCGCCCGCGAAGGCCGCCTGATCCGCTGGGCCTGCCGCGTCAGCGCCGCAGCAGGCGCACCAGCATGAAGCCCAGCGCGATCGCTCCGCCGATCGCCAGCCAGGGCGCCTTGGCCGCCTGCTTGCCGACTTCGTCTTCCACCTTCTCTGCCGGCGTAGCGTCCGCGTCCGCGTCCGGCTGCGGTGACGCGTCGGCCATGGCGGGCTCCTCAGGCACGTAGCCATCCGCGAACACGCGCGGCTCGGGATCCTGCATCAGCGCAACCGCGTCGGTGCCTTCCGCGGTGTCCAGCATGTCCAGGTCGAGGTTCGGTCCGGGGATATGGGTGTCGCCGGTGAGCTTGAGTCGGTTCTTGGGATGGGGCATCGCAACACTCTCTCTGTTTTGAACTGCAATGCAGCCAATCTTGGACAAGCCCGCCGGAACGCCGCGTAGGAGGCGGGCGGCAGCGCCCGTGGCACGCATCCCGCAGCGCCGCACGCAGCCCGGGTCGGAAGCGGCCCGCATTGCACGCGCCGCCCGAACGGCGTAGCGTCTACGCCATCGTGCGTCGCCTCCCGGCCCTCCTCCTCTCCTTGTCCGTGGCAGCCTTCGCCGGCGGGGCGCCGGCCCAAAGCGCCGAGCGGCCGGACGTGAGGGCGGGTGACGCCTGGCAGTTCGCCGTGTACTACGGAACTCCGAGCAGGACACCGAACCGGGTGTGGCTCGTGCAGTCCGTGCTCGACGACGCCATCGTCGGCACGGAAAACGGCCAGCCGCTGCGCCTGACCCGCGACCTGAACCCGCGCGACTCGCCCGTGATCGAGCAGTCCGGCACCGAGCT